>JAZNYB010000174.1:0-11512 GCA_045594185.1 Faecousia sp.
AGGAGTCTACTTTGAAAACTCGTTTTTGGGCGATAAAAGCTATAGTGATTTTCTTGCTTGTTGTGGCGATTCTGGCAGGCTGTGAATACCCTTTTTATAAATACTATCCGTCAGGGGATCAGTATGGCGTTGCTTGGGTCAGCGACGATGGAAGTATGTATCTCCAGTCTCATGATGGTTTGCTGATCTGCCAAATACTCGATGGGGGAAAAATCGTTCCCTTGAAGGTTTCGGTGGGACAAGGACAGGTCTGGCTGTCCTCCTTTGAAAATTTTTGGCGTGTTTCCCAGAGTGATTCTGCTGGTATGGAAGTGGTTGAGCAGTGGAGCGGTCACTTTGCTGAGGACTGGTTCACGGTGGAGGTTGCAAAAGGCATATACCACGATGAGGGGGATGTTATTACCTTCTACCGTGCCGATTCCGAAAAAGGCTCTGCAATTGATGTGCCCCCTGAGTTAAAGGAAGTGACGGTATCCACCAGTGCCCGGGATGCGGATTTGGGACATATTAAAGAATTTGTATTGACCTCCTGGGAATATTTCCCGGATGGCTGCAACCATTATGGGATACCCCTATGGAACTATGAGCTGGATCATAGGTACGAGGATGCCCAGCTTCAGAAGCGGGCAACAGAAATATTTGAGAAGTATCCCTTTAATGGTCGTTTTGATAGTGTGAATATGAGCCACTATGTGTGGGAATTATACGATTATCTGGTGGAAAGCGGATCGCAGAATCGGATGATGGCACCAAAGTATGTGTATAGCTTCAAGGAAGATTACATAGTGATCAAGTTTCAGATACCGTCATTTGATGAAAATGGAGTGGAATCGGATCCTTCCGGTGATGCCGTCTATGCTTTGATTTCAGCGGTAGATGGGCATATAATCCACTATGGATGGGACAGATAGTCATAACTCTATAACGCACAAAACCCCGACCAATCACCTTTGTGGTGTGGTCGGGGTTCAAATTTTATCTTTACTTTTTCACAGAACCATCCGGGTTAAACAGGGGCAGCTCCTCCAGATAGATCAGATCATCCCGCTTCAGCGCGTCGCCCTCTGCCAGAATTGCCATGCGACCCACGATGTTGCCCCCGGCTTTTTCCACCAGAGCTTCCAGAGCGGCAAGGCTCTCCCCGGTGGAGATCACATCGTCCACAATGAGAATACGCTTGCCCTTCATCAGCTCCGCGTCTGCCACATCCAGATACAGCTTCTGCTCTCTGGCGGTGGTGATGGAGCGAACGGCGCACTCAAACACCCCGGACATATACAGCTTTGCGCCCTTCCGGGCAAGAATGTACTTTTTGTCACCGTTCTGACGAGCCATTTCATGGATCAGGGGGATGCCCTTCGCCTCGGCGGTCAGAAGATAATCATATTCGGGAGCCTTTTTCAGAAGCTCTCTTGCACAGGCAACGGTCAGTTCCTGGTCGCCAAAGATCACAAAGGCACCAATATACAGCTCGTCGGATACCTTGCACAGGGGAAGCTCCCTTTTCAGCCCCGCAATCGTCATGGGATAAACCATCTTTTACCATCCTCTCATTTTGGTTGACCCAAAATACAAAAATCTACAACTTATTATAGCATTGCCGGGAGAAATGTCAAGAAAAACCAAAAGACAATTCTCCCCGCGTTTTGGAAAACACCCGGGAGCGGAAATTACTTTGTACCAAAGATGCGGTCGCCGGCATCGCCCAGACCGGGAACGATATAGGCATGCTCGTTCAGCTTTTCGTCCACGGAGGCAACGAAAATATCCACATCGGGATGGGCTGCACGGACGGCGGCAATGCCCTCGGGTGCGGCAATGATGTCCATGAGGGTGATGTGTTTACAGCCGTATTCTTTTAAGAAGGTGATAGCGGCAACGGCACTGCCGCCGGTTGCCAGCATGGGATCGACCACAAAAACCTCCCGATCGGCAATGTCCTTGGGCAGCTTGCAGTAGTATTTTACGGGCTCATGGGTTTCCGGGTCACGGAACAGACCGATATGACCGATCTTAGCCGAGGGGATCAGGTCAACCATAGCATCCACCATGCCCAGACCGGCACGAAGGATGGGGACAAGTGCCAGCTTTTTACCGGCAAGAATCCGAACCTTGGCAGTGGCAACGGGCGTTTCGATCTCTACTTCCTTTGTGGGAAGATTGCGGGTCGCCTCATAGCACATCAAAGCGGAAATTTCTCCTACCAGCTCCCGAAATTCCTTAACGGGCGTATCCTTGCTGCGGAGAATGGACAGCTTGTGCTGGATGAGGGGATGGTTCAAAACATTCAGATTACCCATGATTCATCGTTCCTTTCTGTATTTAGCATTGACCTGTAGCTTGCATCCGCTCCAGCCGCTCCCGTTCAGCCTGAGACAGTCTCAGATAATTTGGCTGCATGGCAGCGGCATCGGCGGTAAAACCCTTTTGAATTTGCGCAAAGGCGGCAAGTGCCACACCTGTGGCTCTCTGGTGACGGCGATGCTCCGGCACCGGGTGGAATTTGGGGTTTCCCTTGCTGATGGCATTATAGCACAAAACAGCTCCGTCGCCAACTATAAATATGTCCTGATGGAAGCCTTCCAAATCCTTTTCCAGCTCCACCAGACTGATGGCACGATCCTCCCGCAGTCTTTGAAGCTTTCCTCCTTCCACCTGAAACAGGGCGT
The DNA here is from genome assembly GCA_045594185.1 of Faecousia sp. Lineage (GTDB taxonomy): Bacteria > Bacillota > Clostridia > Oscillospirales > Oscillospiraceae > Faecousia. Next base: position 2,670 of record JAZNYB010000174.1, read on the forward strand.
TGTAGACCTGATTTCTTCGGGCGTCCATGGCGGCGCAGATGATGCCGGAATCCAGAGCCAAAGATCGTGCCATGGCTTCTAAGGTAGACACACCGTAAAGAGGCAGCTCCAAACCCCAGGCGAAGCCCTTGGCAGCGGCTACCCCAATGCGGATCCCGGTAAAGCTGCCCGGACCCGCCGCGACAGCAACCGCATCCACATCCTTGGGAGTAAGCCCGCAGCTTTTCAGCAAATTCTCCGCCATGGATAAAATGGTCTGGCTGTGGGTAAGACCTGTATTTTGATAGCTTTCCGCCAAGAGGGTTTCCTTTTCCATAAGCGCGACGGAGGCGGGTTTGGCGGAGGTTTCAAAGGCTAAGATCCGCATAGGGAATTGCTCCTTCAATGATAATATGCCGGGAATCGTCCTGACCGGGGACTTTTTCTATGGTGACGGTAATGGGGCTTTCCAGAGCTTCTTCCACATTTTCGCTCCATTCCACCACGCAAACGCCCCCTCTTTCCAGATAGTCGTCCCAGCCGATGTCAAACAGGTCGTCCCCGCTGTGGAGTCTGTACATATCAAAGTGGAACAGGGGAAGTCTGCCCCCCAAATGCTCATTGACGATGGTATAGGTGGGGCTGGTGACCGGGTCGGTGATGCCCAGCCCTCTGGCAAGCCCTCTTGTAAACGCGGTCTTTCCCGCTCCCAAAGTGCCCCGGAAGGCGATCACCTGACCGGGGAGAAGATAAGCTGCCAGCCTTGCTCCCAAGCTTTCTGTTTCAGAGGGAGAGCTTGTCCAAAATTCCATGGGTTTCCTCTTTTCCTGATGTTTGTCCCATTGTATCACAACCCGGCTGGGTTTTCAATCCGGGAAAGTCAATGCCGCAGATCCTGCTTCAGCAGCTTCTTCACGGCTCGCCGGCTGCGGCAAACGATACATTTGGCAGGATAATCATTTTCAATGCTATTGTAAATGGGGAGATGCTGCCGCCGCCCCCGAAACAGCACCCACCAAAGAAAGGGCAGATCCAGCTTCTCTTTGCAGCCCGAAGCCATGGAGGGGCGGGCGACACCCTTGTATTTCCTATAACGGCGAAGAACACCTCTAAGACAAAGAAGTCTGGGCAGCTTCAAAATAATGATCCTGTCCGCGTGATCCACCCGTTCCTCCAAAGAAAGCCCTGTGTAATTTCCGTCAATGACCCAGTGGGGCTGCTCCATATAAGGCTCTAAAATATAAAGAGACTTTTCCCGGGAACGCTCCTGCCAGTCCTTTTGAAAATGCACACAATCCAGATGCAGAACCGGTATGCTGTATTTTTTGCCCAGAGCCGCCGCCAGAGTGGATTTGCCTGAACCGCTATAGCCCATGACCATGATCCGCATAAGCTGTGATCTCCTTCGCTTAAATTTCAGTAACCAATTTTTCCCGGCTCTTGCGGGTCTTTTTCACCGGAGGGTCGTCCGTCTTTGCATAGCCCAGAGCAATGACCAGACGGATCCGCTGGGTGGTTTGCAGCAGGGCTTGGAGCCTTTTCTCGTCAAACCAGCCCAAAATGCAGGAGCCAAGCCCTTGGGTATGGGCTTCCGAGGTAATGAAAGCCGCAGCGATGCCAATGTCTACGGAGCGGTAGTCCTGATTTTTCAGCTTCGCTCCCACGGCGGCGGTGCGGTTGTATTCGTCCTCGGAGATGACCAGAAATACAGGCACATCCTTCGTAAAACCGTTCATGCCCATGCCACGAACAAGACTGCCAACGACCGCGGCCTTTTCCCCTGTAGCAAGGGTGATATGGTAGGGCTGGGCATTGCAGGCAGAAGGGGAGAGGCGGGCGGCTTCCAGACAGGCTTCGATCTTTTCCGCTTCCACCGGTCGGTCAGGGTCATAAGCACGGCAGCTCCGGCGATTTCCGGCGATTTCCAAAAAATCCATAAATATCCTCCGTATCCCATTTCTATACTTAGAGTTTACCCCGAAACACGAGTTTTGTCAATCATTTCGGAGAATTGGAAGTATTTTTGGCAGCATCGTTTACTTTGGCAAACGACCTCCGAAAATAAAATAGAAAAAGATGAAAAAAGTGCTTGCATTTTCCGGGAAGCTGTGCTATTATATCGGGGCACGCGAGAGTGTATGCGCCGGTAGCTCAGTTGGATAGAGTGACTGACTACGAATCAGTAGGTCGGGGGTTCGAGTCCCTTCCGGCGTACCAAATAGCGAGGGCTTAGGCTCTCTCTATTTTTTGCTTTTTGATCTGAAACCGGTGTTGAGGAGAAAAGCCATGAAGATCTATACCATTATCGGCGGGGTAAACGGCGTAGGAAAAAGCAGCTTCACCGGCGTTTTGAAAGCAGTCCGCACCGATTTGGGTATGATTGTGGATGTTGAATCGGTGCCAGTTCAGTGTGAATCAGAATATAATCCTATTTTACAGAAGTTCCATAACTGCATGGGAAAAGGCGTTTCCTTCACGCAGGAAACCACCCTGTCTGGCTACAAAACGGAACGCACAGCGAAAGCAGCAAAGGAAGCGGGCTATTTCGTCCGGCTGTACTACATCGGTTTAGAGACAGCCGCAGAGAGCTTGAATAGAATCGCAAACCGGGTTCGCCGTGGGGGGCATGACATTCCCACCGGTGATGTAGAGCGGCGTTTCGCGGGTCGCTGGGAAGCGGTGGCGAAGGTTTTGCCATACTGTGATCAGGCAGAGTTTTACGACAATGACAACGGCTTTGTAAAGGTTGCGGAATACAGAAACGGTGAGCTTCTTTTTGTGGGAGACAGTCGCCCCGGATGGCTTCTGGAGCTGAAGGAATATTTGTTAAGATAGAAATTGGCGGAGGGGATATTTTGTGCCTGCTCCGCTGTTTCCTTTCGTTTATAAATGAATGATGAATATAGAAAATATACCACAAACCAACGAAGGGAGATTTGCCATGACCTTCCACAGCATCCCCCTGGAAACCTTCCCCAGAAAAGCTCATTTTGAATACTTCTCCGGTCTTGCCAATCCCTATGCAGGGCTGACTGCGGAGGTGGAGATCACCGAGCTTTTGAAACTCTGCAAAGAGGGGGGATATTCCTTTTTCCTCACCTTTCTGCACCGGGTAATGGCTGCCGCCAACGCCGTACCCCAGCTTCGTCAAAGAATTTTGGATGGCGGCATCGTGGAGTTTGACTACTGCCCCGCCTCTTATACACTCCTGCGCCCGGATGAAACCTATGTCTATTGCACTCAGGACTGCCGCCTGCCCTTAAAGGAGTATCTTCCTCAGGCAAAGGCAGCTATGGAAACGGCACAAAAGGAGGGAGCTTTGGAGGATGGAGAGGATGCTTTGGCGCTGATGTTCGTTTCCTCTGTGCCGTGGGTGTCTTTTACCGCCCTGATCCAGCCCACCCCCAGCCCGGCGGACAGCAACCCCCGCCTGACATGGGGAAAATACTTTCAAAGAGAGGGCAAGACCTATATCCCTGTTTCTGTTCTTGCCCACCATGCCCTTGTGGATGGGATACATATAGGCAGATTCTACGAAAATCTGGAAAAGGCCCTCCATGACCTGAACTGGATACAGCCGGATCATACATAAAATAACTGCGCCCCCGATTTCCCAAAAAGAGATCAGGGGCGTTTTTGCCGCAAAATATCAACATGATCGAGAATATATTTGACACCTTTCCATGGGATTGATATACTGAGCACACAATGACAAACAGGGGGAAGCACAATGATTTACACGAATGCCACAAGAAAAGCCCTGAAGCTCTGCTTCAATGCTCATAAGGATCAGGTGGATAAGGACGGTATACCCTATGTATTCCATCCCTTTCATCTTGCGGAGCAAATGGAGGATGAGGACACCACCGTTGCCGCCCTGCTTCACGATGTGGTAGAGGATACGCCGTACACCTTTGAAGATCTGGAAAAAATGGGCTTTTCTGAAAATGTGATGGTAGCTCTGAAGCTGCTCACCCATGACCCGGCAGTTCCCTATATGGAGTATGTGGCAAGGATCAGGGAAAACCCCATTGCCAAAGCCGTTAAGCTGGCGGATCTAAGGCATAACAGCGACCCCACCAGACCGGAGGTGAGGGACGAAAAAATGCTGGCACGAAAGGAAAAATACGCCAAAGCCCTAGCCTTACTCACGGAATAAACTGCCTGTTTGCAGGAAAAACAGTAAAGGCGGCAGCACGGCATAAGGGAAGGGCAGCAGCTTGGGCAGCCAAAGCAAGCTCAGAAGAAGGACTGCCAGAAATGTGAGCCTCTCAAGAATTTTGGCGATTTTCTCCGCTTTATGTAAGGGGAATACCAGACACAGCCCCGCCCTGAAAGCCCGCCCCCCATCCAAGGGATAAACAGGCAAAAGGTTATAGGCACTGTGCAAAACCGTCCAGAAGTATATCCATGGGTAACGCTTTCCCAAAAGAAATCCAAACAGAAGCCCGGATAACGGTCCGGCAAGGGTGCAAAGGAGCTCCTGCCCATAGGTGAGGGGAGAGGCTTCCAAAACCGCTCCACGCAGGCGCAATTCCAAAGCCCTGATCCTGCCCCCAACTGCCCATATTCCAACCATGTGTCCCAGCTCATGGATGCCAACGGCGAAAAGGAAGGGGAAAAAGCAGCCCCACGGGTCAAAATGATAGCACAGGCAAAGTGCCAGGGGGACCCAAACGCTGCATTTAAGAAAGGGCATCCAGAGCCTCCCGGGTAAATACAGCAATTGCCTCCGGAAGCGGCACTCCGGAGAGGATTTCCTTTACCATTTCCTGACCCGCCTGTTCCATAGGGCCAATTGTCTCTGCCACCAATACAGACTTCATTACGGCGTTTCCCTGCGGCCACCACAGATGGATCAGAAACACCATCAATAAAAGTAGCGCGCTTACAACCCACTGCAATTGAAATCTTGAAATATGCCCTTGGGTTATTACCGGGGCTTGCTTCTCCGTCTCCTCCAAAGAGGGCAGCGGCGGTATTTCCAGCTTTTCAAGGTCATAAACCATGGTAAGCCCTCCTTTTGGGAATCTGATTATAATCTATGCGCGCCGTGATGCCGGTATTCACGGAAGGGCTTGCTTTTTTACATCAACAATGATATAAAATAAGAAAAACAGGAAAGGGCAGAAGAAGCCATGCTGAATAAACTGTGGAAAAAATGTACATCCCCTGAATTTTTGATCTACCTGCTGTTCGGGGTGCTGACCACGGCAGTCAATTATGTGGTGTTCGGGATATTTCTCCATATCCTTGGAGATGGCTCGGCACTGCTTGCCAATGCCATTGCCTTTGTTGCCGCCGTGACCTTTGCCTTTTTGACCAACAAGCCCTTTGTTTTCAAGAGCAAAAGCTGGGCGTGGCAGGTGGTATCCAAAGAGCTTGCCACCTTCCTTGGGGCGAGGATTACAACCTTCCTTCTGGAAGAAGCGGGGCTGTTTCTTTGTCAGGACATTCTCCACATGGACAAAATCGCCGTATTGGGGATCAATGGATTGTTGATCGCTAAGCTGATGCTGGCTGTGGTGGTGGTGCTGGTCAATTATATACTGAGTAAGTTTATTGTTTTCCGGGGTAAAAAAGACAACCCTTCATAAAATGCCCATAGAAAAAGGATGGTCGATGTGAATTGACCATCCTCTTTTTCATTCTATAGGAAGCTGCACGGTGAAAACATTTCTTCCCCCGTTGCTTTCCGCCCAAATTTTGCCCTTGTGATTCTCTACGATTCCCAGAGCAATGGACAGTCCCAAGCCGTAGCTGTGGTTCATGCTGCGAACCTTGTCCACCCGATAGAACCGCTTAAAAATGTTCTTCAGATCCTCTCCGGAGATCTCGTCTCCCTGATTGGTGACCCGAAGGAAGCAATGGTTTCCCCCTCTCTCCAGCTCCACAAGAACCGTGCTTTGGGGATGGGAATACTTCTGCGCGTTGTCCAGCAGGATCTCCACCAACTGCTTTAGCTGATCCTCCCGTCCTTTTATGGTGATATTCGGGGAGATTTCGCTCTCCAGTGTCAGGCTTTGTTCAAAAAAGACCGGATCAAAGGGAAGAAGGGCATCGGAAACAAGCTCGCTGAGGTTTAGCTTTGCCGGCTTCGTTTCCGTGGAGCTGTCATCCACCCGTGCCAGCTTCAAAAGATTTTCCACAAGCCCCCGCATTTGACAGGACATATCCAGAATGCTGTTCGTGGACTGCCGCTGTGCCGTTTCATCGCATTGGGGATTTTGCAGCAGTGCGGCATTGGTAAGAATGACCGTAAGCGGCGTTTTCAGTTCATGGGAGGCATCGGCTACAAACTGCTTTTGCTGCTGCCATGCCTTTTCTACAGGGCCGATAGCCCACCTTGCCAGAAACAGGCTCAGAAGAAAAAAGCCAACAAGACTGCACACGCCGATCAGCAGGGAAGTAAAGATCATATCACGCAGAATGTTTACATCCCTTGATGTGTCCGCAAAAACCAAAAGCTGCTCCTTGTGGGTGTCCATGCGGGAAAAACGAAGTCCATATTCCCGGAGATTTCCAAATTCCTCCTCCTCAGACAAAGCTGTGTTTACCAGCTCCGCGAGGAAGGCTTCATCCGACAGGTCGAAGTTGCCCTTTTCCCGAACGGAGATCTTGCCGTCCTTGGAAACAGCCAGAATAAAATATGGTGATTGAATGGACTCGTCCTTCCCCCCGGGGTGTCCCTTGGAAGGGCCGCCGGAGGTGACTTTTTTCATCATCTCAAGACTGTCCTGCTCCAAATTTCGGCTGGTAAAATGATAAACCAGGACAAAAACCACGCCCAGCATGATCGTTACAATGGCCATGGTGATGCAGATGAATTTTGTCCGCAGTTTTTTCAGCATGAGCTGCCCTCCTCAAGATGATAGCCCAGACGGCGCACGGAAACGATCCGAATATTGGAGCCGATGCTTGCCAGCTTTTTCCGCAGGAAGCCCACATAGACCTCCACATGGTTCTCCACGGCATTGGAATCATAGCCCCATACCCGGGCTAAAATAACTTCCTTGGATAAATTGCGCTCTCTGGACTGCATTAAATTCCGCATAACATCAAACTCTCTGGCGGACAGTCGTATGCTCTTTTCTCCCCGGATCAAGGTTCCGGAAGCCAGATCCAGAACTGTGTTGCCGAAGGTCAGCTCATCCACCTGAGAACCCTGACGGCGCAGAAGGGCGTTGATGCAGGCAAGCAGCTCTCTGGGGTCAAAGGGCTTCGTGAGATAATAGTCCGCTCCGGCGTTTAAGCCTGCCACCCGATCCTCCAGATCCGATTTGGCGGTGAGCATCAAAATCGGTGTGGCGCAATGCTTGGCACGAACCTGTCTTGCTACCTGAAAACCGTCCATTTTCGGCATCATTACATCCAAAATCAGCAGATCGTAGACACCCAGCAGAGCGTATTCCGCACCTGTTTCTCCGTCATAAACAGCTTCCACCTGAAAGCCCTTGGTTTCCAGCAAATATTTAATGGAGTTGGCGAGCAGGATCTCGTCCTCGATGACTAAAATTTTCATACAAGCCTCCTGTTAAATGTATTCATTATTATAATACGACAAGAAGCTGAAATAAAGATGAAATTTTGTTTTTTTCTGAAATTTATTGTCCACGGTGGGTGGTCAGACCGTATTTTTGCCGGATTTCCATAGGAACACTTGTTTTTTTGCCGTACCCGTTGTAGAATAAGAATCAAATAAGCCACATTCCCAACAAGGATAGCTGGTACATAGGGGAAATATTATGCCAAACATTATAGAAATCACGGATTTTGCCGCTGCTGAGCTGGATGTCTATGCCCGCCTGACAGAAGCCCAGCTTCTCAACCGCTTTGAGCCGGAAAAGGGGCTGTTTATCGCGGAAAGTCCCAAGGTGATCCACAGAGCCCTTGATGCGGGATACCGTCCGGTTTCCCTTCTCATGGAGCGAAAGCATATTGACGGTCAGGCGAAAGATGTCATTGCGCGTTGCGGAGAGATCCCGGTCTATACCTCAGAGCCGGATATTCTCACGAAACTAACCGGCTTTCAGCTTACAAGAGGTGTCCTGTGCGCCATGAGAAGACCGCCCCTTCCCACGGTGGAGGAGGTCTGCCGGGATGCCCGGCGGGTGGTTGTGCTGGAAAACATTATGAACCCTACCAATGTGGGAGCGATCTTCCGTTCTGCCGCCGCCTTGGGCATGGATGCGGTGCTTCTGACCCCGGGATGCAGCGATCCCCTGTACCGCCGGTCTGCCCGGGTGAGTATGGGGACAGTCTTTCAAATTCCATGGACATACATCGGTGAGGAAATGTCCCACTGGCCGGAGCCTGGGATGAGTCGCCTTCGGAGCATGGGCTTTAAGACCGCGGCTATGGCGTTAAAGGATGATTCCGTCAGCATCGACGACCCGGCACTTCGGGCAGAGGAAAAGCTGGCGGTCATTCTGGGCTCTGAGGGCGACGGCTTGACAGACAACACCATTGCCGACTGCGATTACACAGTCAAGATCCCTATGTATCACGATGTGGATTCTTTGAATGTTGCCGCCGCCAGTGCCGTTGCTTTCTGGGAGCTTCGCCACCGGGGATGATCGTAATAAGGGGAAAAAAGCGATGCACCCGAAGCCGGATGTATCGCTTTTTCGTTATTCCATGAGAAAAAACAGCGCAATGGTGAGAAGGGGATTGGGAGCATCCTCCGAGCCGTCTGTCAGGAGCAGCAGCAGGATCAAAAGCATGAGAAGATCCCCGGAATCCATGTTTTTGGGAAGGAGCTTTGAGAAAAAGCCCCCTGCCGTAGCTGTGGGGTGACAGTATTCCGGCACTGTGGGCGGACACTGCGGCGGAGCTGGCTGACAGGGAGGGGGCGGCTGTCCCGG
>JAZNYB010000175.1:0-12705 GCA_045594185.1 Faecousia sp.
TGACCAGATTGAGAACGAAGTCACCGTTTCTCAGGTGGTGGTGGAAGGATACGGTCATGCCGTCCTTTAATCCCGCAAGGGCAATGACCTCTTTTAAGGATTTGACCAGCTTGCTCATCAGCCGTTCCCCCTTTCCATGCCCAGTGCCTCTGCCATAGAGATGGTCTGCTGGGCTCTTGCCACAATGGGCGCGTCGATCATTTTGCCGTGAAGGGCAATGGCACCTTTGCCCTGCTGCTTGGCAAGAGCAATAGCCTCCATGACCTCATAGGCATAGTCCACTTCCTTCTGAGTGGGACTGAAAACACGATTGATAACCTCCACATGGCGGGGAGAAATGGAAGCCTTGCCGGTAAAGCCCAGAGCCTTTGCGAGGACAGCATCGGCAACGATTCCCTCGTCATCGTTCACATCAGTGAAGGGGGTGTCATACACATCCACACCCGCGGCCCGGGCGGCAACCACCAGACGGGTGCGGGCGTATTCAATCTCTCTGCCCTCCTTGGTGCGTTTGCAGCGAAGGTCAGCGGTGAGATCCTCCGCGCCTAAGAACAGAGCCTTCACTCTGGAGCAGGCGGAGGCGATGGAAAAGGCGTTTTCCACACCCATTGCCGTTTCAATAAGGGGCATAAGACCCACGGTATTTTCTTCCAGCCCCAACTCTTTTTCCACTTGGGTGATCCATTCGTTGGCGGCAAGAACATCGGAAGCGGTTCCGGTTTTGGGCAGCATGATAAGACCCGGCTTATAGGGCAGGATCGCTTTTACATCTTCTTTCCAGTAGGGGGTGTCGATGGAGTTAATCCGGACGATCATCTCACAGCTCCGGAAGTCCATGTACTTCATGGTGTTGCGAACCAAAATTCTGGCAGCATCCTTTTCGGCGGGAGAGACGGCATCCTCCAGATCGAAGATCACCGCGTCAGAGCCAAGGCAATTGCCGTTAATGAGCATATTGGGGTTGTTGCCCGGTAAAAACAGCATACTTCTCCGCATGGCTCATTCCCCCTTTCCCCGCAGGACGGCAGTTTCCACTCTCGCCCGAATGACACATTCCAGCGCGCCCCGGTCTACCACCCGCACATTGGCGTTTTCCACGCCCAGCTCCTGAAGAACAGCCTCCACAGCGCAGCGGATCTCCCCGCCAAACTGCGCCATGACCACAGATTCGATCTCCAGCTTTACGCCGTCCGCGCCCGGTTCGATCTCCACATAGGCATCGCTGGACTCCAAAGTGCCCGCAACTGCCCGGTTTTTGATTTCCATAAGTAAACGCTCCTTTCCTGGAAACGGTTTTTCTGTATACTACCTTATTTTAGCTCACATTTCCATGTATTGCAATGCTTTTTTTGTTTATCTACGCCCTTGGTTCGTGCTGGATGCTCCCAATGATTGCACCGGGCGGAGCTTTTTCAACTTCCTCCCCCGGAGTTGTTTTCTCCCTTGGTCATAGCCAGCAGCTCCCCTAGGGTAATGAGCAAAACAGGGGCAAGGATCATGCCCAGAATCCCCCACAGCCGATAGCCTACATAGATGCCTCCCAATGTTAAAAGCGGACTCAGCCCCAACTGTCTGCCCACCAATCTGGGTTCCAAAGCGGAGCGGACGAGGGTCACAACGGCATACAGTGAACCCATTCCGATCGCCAGAGCGGTCTGTCCCTGTAACAAGGATACCAATGCCCAGGGAAGCAGCACCGTACCGATACCCAATACAGGCAGGGCATCCACAAGGGTTACCAGCACCGATGTAACAAAGGGGCTTTTCACCCGCAAAACCAGAAAACCCACCACCAAAAGGCAGAAGGTCAGTCCAAGAAGTTTGCACTGCGCCCGAAGCCACAGCCCCACATTGCGCTTCATGTTGGAGAGCATTTGTCCGGTCACCCTTCGCCAGCGATCCGGAAGCACCTTTTCCAGCCAGGGCTTCAGCCGGGGAAGGCGGGCGGAAATCAGAAACCCGGAGCTAAGGGCAGTGACCAAAAAAATCAGGGTATCCGGCAAGCGAAGGATCGTTCGGGACACTGCCCCAAGAACCTGCGCGGCGGCATCTTTTGCCAGCTCCGCGCCGCTGTTTAACAATTCTCCCAAGCCCTCCTCCATTTGCTGCTGTAAATGCTGAGGGGCTCGCTCTGCCAGCCGGTAAAGAAACCGCTCTGCCCGGAGGATGAGATCCTGTGCCTGCCTCGCCAAATCAGGTAACTGCCCGGTGAGACGGTTCAGCTCCAGAAGGGCAAGGCGACCCAGAAGGTACAGCCCCAGACACATCAAAGCGTAAATGCCTGCCATGGCGATCCCGGAAGCGAGGGGACGGGGAAGCTTTTTGGAAAAAACCCTGGTCAAAGGTTCTGCCACCAACGCCGCTCCCAGTCCCACCAAAAAAGGCAGCACCAAAGGCAGCCCAAAGTGGATGATCACCAGGACTAAGGGCAAACCAAAGAAAATTGTTAATATTTGTGCAAATCTTTTAGAGTTTTTCATAAATAACCTTAAATACCTCTTGACTTATTTGTAATATGTGCTATACTGTACTGGTAATACCGATTGGAAATTGTTTATTTTAACTAAGAGGTGATCCTATGTCCAACCAACCGAAATATTATGTAGTAGATGCCGCCGCCTTGCCCGAGGTATTTATCAAGGTTGCGGAGGCGAAACGGCTTCTGGAGCTGGGGACGGTCCAGACAGTGGGGGAAGCGGCACGGGCTGTAGGGATCAGCCGCAGTGCGTTCTACAAATACCGGGACTACATTTTGCCTTTTGAGAATCTTATGTCCGGAAGGATCATTACATTCCAGATGTCCCTCCATGACGAGCCGGGGGTATTGTCGTCCATACTGTCTATCTTTGCCCAATTCGGGACAAATATACTTACCATTAACCAGACCATTCCCATTAACGCCTGCGCTGTGGTGACGGTCACCGCGGAAACCAACCGCATGACCGGCTCTCTGGAATCTCTGCTGATGACCCTTCGGAGAACAGGAGGGGTCGTGCGGGCGGAAATCCTTGGAGGATGACGGATAAATAGTGAATAACGAATAATGAGTGACGAACAATTATGATGTCCGCTGGCACGGAGATTGAAATTATTTTGTTTGGAAACCGGAAATTCTGGTTTTAAGGAAATTTCTTTTTGGCATTTCGTACGGACACCCGCTCACGGGTGTCCGTTAAGACCGCAATGGCTCATTCTTCATCATTCATCAGCGCGGCGATTTCATTATTCATTCCGATTGCGCCCGGAGGATGTCTGACAAACCAAAAGTTTCAAGTGTTTCATCTGTTGGCTGATCCTCAAATTGTTAAATTATTGTGATATGATTGACTGCTTGGGTGCATTGTGCTATGATAAAAACACGGGGCAAGAGCCCCTGCGGGAAGAAATGAAATGATAAGTCACGAAGAAACGGAGGTATAACCCATGAACGGAAGAAAGCTTTTAACGCTGCTTTTGTCCGCAACGCTTATATTGGCTCTGTTTGCGGGCTGTGGTGCTGCCAGCAGCGATACGGCCTACAATGGAAAAGGCGAAATTTCCTATGAGTCCGCTGTAGAGTCCCCCATGGATTCGGAGCTTGGGCGTTATGACTCCGGAACCCAGACCGGGGAGGTCAAGGTATCGGAGCAAAAGCTTATCAAGACCGTCAACATCACCACGGAAACGGAGGATCTGGATCAGAGCATCGCCGCTCTGGATCAGCAGATCGTGTCTCTGGGGGGCTATGTGGAAAAGCGGGAGATCTACAACGGAAGCTCCTATTCCGGCTACCGGCAGAGTCGCAGGGCAGTGATGACCGTGCGTATTCCGGTGGAAAACCTGAGCCAAATGGTGAGCCATGTTCAGGGCAGCACCAATGTGACGGAATACAACGAGACGATAGACGATGTGACTCTGGCTTATGTGGACACGGAAAGCCGCATGAAAGCTCTGCAAACGGAACACGACCGCCTTCTGGAGCTGCTGGAAAAGGCGGATAACATGGCAGATCTTCTCACCATCGAGGAGCGGCTGACCGAGGTTCGCTACTCTCTGGAGAGCATCACCTCTCAGCTCCGCACCTATGACAACAAGATCGCCTATTCCACGGTGCATCTGTATGTGGATGAGGTTCGGGAATATACCCCTGTGGAGGAAGAAACGGTGGGGCAGCGGATCTCCGGAGGCTTTATGAACAGCCTGAAAAATCTGTGGAGCGGTATTGTGGATTTTGTGGTGTTCCTGCTGGTTGCCAGCCCCTATCTTGTATTCCTGGCGCTGCTGGGCGCAGGCGTTGCGGGAGTCGTTGTGCTGTTCACACGGAAAAACCGCCGGAAGAAGAATGTTCAAAAGGACGAAAGCCAAGGTTAAACGAAATCAAAAAACAGTGCCCCGGTAAAAGCTTGATAGAATCCCCCTAAGACAGACCGTGAAAATATCCAAAGTCTGTTTTAGGGGGAGTTTCTATGTCCAAACCAAGGCGTGGTAGCGCGAATTTGAAAGGATGTTATTAGCTTAATTGCTTTGTAGCTAAAAACACCGCAATTGTGATATCACAATTACGGTGTTTTTATGGTGCCGCTGACCGGGGTCGAACCGGTACGCTTTTTAGGGCGAGGGATTTTAAGTTTTTTATTTTCAATGGATTTTAACGGAAGATAAGCGAAGAAAACGGAATCTAAAAATTCACTCATTTCTACTGTTTTTTCAGATTTGTTCGAATTTCACCTATAAAAGTTCCTAATTTCAAACTCCGCAGTTCGATAAAAAATGCCCCAAAATGGCAAAATTACCTCCGAGTTACCTCCAATTGGAGGTAACTGCGAGGTAACTGGGGTCTAAACTGCCCAAAACCATAATAGCATAGCATTCTGCCGTTGACCAACATACTATGAATGAGGGTGCTGTTATGAGTACGATAAAGCAATATGAAAAGATGTTTGCCGCCTATCCGGATGTGGTGCGGATAGATCAGTTCCGCACCATGCTGGGTGGTATTACCGAAGCCGCTGCGCTAAAGCTTTTGGAGCAAGGACAGATCAAATTCTTCTTTATCCGCCGCAGGCATTTAATTCCCAAAGTATGTGTTATTGACTATCTGCTGGGTGTGAGTCGTATTTCCAAGGAGGTGCCGCTGGCAGAACAGAAACCGGGCAAGCACCGCCGGCCGGGAACTGGATGCCTGCATCGGATCAACGATCATCTGTGGGAGGGCAAGTATTCTCCCCGGAATGCTTACGGAAAGCGTATCACCAAGAATGTGTATGCCAAGACCCGGGAAGCCTGCGAGAAAAAGCTGATGGTACTGATCGCAAAGATGGACCAGGAAATCCTTTCTCAAAAGGCACGGATGCAGCAAACAGAATAAGAACACAATGCCGTTGACGGTCACCATGCCGCCAGCGGCGTTTTTTGTTTGTGAAAGGAGCAGCAATGGGTGAAAAACAAATTAACTTAGGACTGACAGCTTTGGACGAGCCGGTTATGACAGAAGCCGGACAAAAAGAGGCACAGCAGCCAAAAATACAAGACATCCCCATCGACCAGATCGACGACTTCCCAAACCATCCCTTTCAGGTGCGGCTGGATGAGGATATGGATCAGCTGGTGGAGAGCATTAAGCAGAATGGAATAATCACGCCGGTGACTCTGCGGCCAAAGGGAGATGGGATGTATGAAATCGTGTCCGGACACCGGCGAAAGAAAGCCTGCGAGCTGGCAGGACTTACAACAGTAAAGGCAGAGGTCAAGCGGCTGAGCCGGGATGAAGCTGTGATCCTTTTGGTGGAATCCAATTTGCAACGATCTAAGATCCTGCCCAGTGAAAAAGCCTTCTCTTACCGAATGCGATTGGAGGCTATGAAGCACCAAGGTAAGCAATACGATATTACTTCTGTGCCAATGGCACAGAAGTTGACATCACGAGAAGAACTTGGAAAATCTGTTGGCGAAAGCCAAGATCAAGTCCGCAGATACATTCGCTTGACCTACCTGCTACCAGAACTGCTAACCATGGTGGACGAGGGGCGCATTGCATTCCGTCCCGCGGTGGAACTGTCCTATCTTACGGAAGCAGAGCAGCAAAATCTACTGGAAACCATAAGCTATGAGGATGCCACCCCATCCCTTGCTCAGGCGATCAAGATGAAGGAGTTTTCCCAAGCGGGCAAGCTGAACGCCGATGTGATCTTATCCATCATGTGTGAGCAGAAACCCAACCAAAAAGAAAAGTATGTACTGAAAGCCGAGAAGCTGAAGCCGTATCTGCCCCAGAATATTACGCCCCAGCAGACCGAGAATTATATTTTGAAAGCGCTTGAATATTATCATCGGTATCGCCAGCGGCAAAAGGAGCAGAACCGATAAATTAAAAAAACCGGTGCCATGCGCCAGGGGAGTAGTCTGCCCCTTTGACGGCGGCACCGGTATTTTTCGGTTTCTCCCCCTCTCACACTCTCCCCCTCTAAACTACCTGTACTTACTGAAAGAGAAGATAGTGTAAGAGCCTAAAAAGTAACTTAGAGAAAGGGCGTTATCTCAGCAAGCACTGAATTTGCTTGCGCAAATTCGTCTTGCTGTAATGGCATTACCTTTACAAGCAACGGATCGTGGGGACACAATCCGCTTGTCCGGGGATATACACCCCTGAAACCCCAGTTGAAAGGAAAAATGAATATGAAGAAAAGAACCCATGAAATCAAGATCCGCTTATCCCAGGCAGAGCTTGAATCCCTAAATGCGCAGGTGGGAAAAACTCGGCTGTCCCGAGAACAGTTCTGCAGGAACGCAATCCGTGGCGTCGCTATACGAGAAAACCCGCCTGCCGATCTGCACAAACTGATCTGGGAAATCCGCCGTGTCGGTAACGACATTGATCAGATACTGACCATTGCCAATGCAAAAGGCCTGCTGGATGCACCCCACTTGCGCCAATCCATCGCCAACCTCCGGGAGGTAGAGAAGATGATTGCCGCTGCTTACGGACAGCCTCGATAAAAATGGGGGCTATTGAAAAAATTTGACCACTTGGCGCGTAACTTTCAATAGCAAGCATGACTTTATCCGCTCTATCAATAGTTTTATCCAAAAGATATGTTGACTTCTTCTGTATATCTGGCTATAATTAAATTGCACGAGTTTATCCGCTCGATTGATTAAAATGGTCAAAAGTCGGAAAGGAGTTGCGCTCATGGATATCCAGCACTATCAGGATATATTTGAAAACTACGGCGGCATGATGCGCACAAAGGAACTGGAACAGGAAAAGATCCGATATAGAAATGTCCAACAGCTTATTGAGGCAGGCTTGGTAGAGAAGGTTCGGTACGGCTATTATCAATGGATTCGTCCCGATGATTTCAGCGAAGCCGGAACAGTGATCCGCCTGTTCCCCGACGCAATTCTCTGTATGGACACAGCCCTGCGCTATTATGGGTATAGCGACCGCACACCCGGTGATTGGCACCTGGCGGTTAGCAAAGATTCTGGTAAATCCCGGTTTCATATTGATTATCCATTTGTAAAACCCTATTACATTGAGCCTGCTGTTCTGGAGTTGGGACTTACCAAAGGCGATATGGATGGCCATGAGATTCGGATTTACGATAAAGACCGTGTGATCTGTGATTGCCTGCGGTATCGTAACAAGATGGACAAAGAGATTTTCAATAAAGCAATTCGCGCATACATCGAAGACCCCAGCAAGAACATCCCCAAGCTGATGGAATACGCCGGTCCTCTGCGTGTAAAAAAGGCTGTAAAAGATTTGATAGGAGTGTGGCTGTGATGGCAGATATTGCTGCTTCTGTTCTTGCAAAACTAAAGAATAAGGCCAAAGCCTCTGGCATCAGCTACCAGCAGTGCCTGCAGCTTTTCTTCCAGGAGGAGTTCCTGCGCCGTTTGGCTGGCTCCAGGTATGCTGATAATTTTGTTCTTAAGGGCGGCTTGTTCATCTATACGCTGACTAACTTTGAAAGCCGAGCAACGGTGGATGTGGACTTTCTGGTGCGAGGACTAAACAATGACCTTGCCCGCATGGACGAGATCATTGCGGAGATTTTGGCTGTAGATACCGGTAATGACTATGTGGCATTCAAAGCCGGAAAAACCGAGCCTATTGCCGTGCAGCGCAAGTATCACGGTGTTAGCACTCAGATCACCGGCTATATCAAGAATGTCCGCGTTCCCTTTAATGTGGATATCGGCGTGGGCGATGTGATCGTACCCAATGCCCAGCGCCGCAATATTCAAACCCAGCTGGATGGTTATGAAAAGCCGGAGATCCTTACATACTCTCTGGAAAGCACCATTGCTGAGAAGTTTGATGCTATTCTACAGCGTTATGAACTAACCGGACGCATGAAGGATTTTTACGATATTTACTATCTGTCCCGCACCTTTGATTTCGATGGTCTTAAACTGCAAACAGCAATCCAGGAAACCCTCCAAAATCGTGGTACTGCTTATGAAAAGGATAGCTTTGACCGTGTTCTGGCCTTGGCAGACGATCCGGATATGCAGACTAAATGGAGATATTTTTTAAAAACATTGGGAAATGCCGATATGGATTTCCGAATTGTGATGAAGGGAATAGAACAATTCTTGTCACCTTTGTGGGCTACAATGATTGCAGAAGATGAGTGGTTGAAAAAGTGGAATGCTGTGAATGCACTCTGGGTATAGATTGCATAACATAACGAGAAAGAATGGGAAAACATGGCTATAAAGAAAAACGAACTCTACAGCTCCCTCTGGGCAAGCTGCGATAAACTGAGGGGCGGCATGGATGCCTCCCAGTATAAGGACTACATTCTAACCCTGTTGTTCGTGAAGTATGTCACGGACAAGTTCAAGGGCGTAAAATATGCTGACATTACTGTCCCTGAAGGTGGCAGCTTCGATGATCTTGTCGCTTTGAAGGGTGATAAGAACATTGGAGAGAAGATGGACAAGGTTATTGCAAAACTTGCGGAAGCTGGCAATAACAAACTCCGTGGCGTCATCGACAATGCACATTTCAATGACGAGGCCAAGCTGGGCGTTGGCAAGGAGATGGTTGACAAACTCACCGGATTGATTGCCATTTTCCAGCGTCCTGAGTTTAACTTTGCAAACAACAAGGCTGGCGGCGATGATATTCTGGGTGATGCCTACGAATATCTGATGCGGAATTTTGCCACCGAGAGTGGCAAGAGCAAGGGGCAGTTCTATACCCCCGCAGAGGTATCTCGTGTCTTGGCAAAGGTAATCGGTATTGGTCAGATTGAAGAACGGGATGAGGACTATACCGTATATGATCCTGCCTGCGGCTCTGGATCGCTCTTGATTCGTGCGGCCGCCGAAGCCCCATTTGAAATATCTATTTGGGGCCAGGAAAAGGAAGTCACAACTGCTGGCCTTGCGAAAATGAATCTTGTTTTGCACAACAGGGCAACCGGTGAGATTAAGGCTGGTAATACCTTCTCTGCACCCCAACATTTTGAACCCGGTACTGACGATGAAGTATTGAAGCGTTTTGATTTTGTCGTTGCCAATCCGCCCTTCTCCCTCAAGAACTGGACCGATGGTTTGAAGGATTACGGTAGATTTGATGGCTATGGCGACAGGCCTCCGGAAAAGAACGGTGACTTTGCTTGGCTTCTGCACATCCTGAAATCTCTGAAATCCACCGGAAAAGCTGCGGTAGTTCTGCCCCACGGCGTTCTGTTCCGTGGCAATGCGGAAGCGACTATACGCAAGGCCATTATCGACAAGGGATATATCAAGGGTATCATTGGTCTGCCTGCAAACTTGTTCTACGGTACCGGTATCCCCGCCTGTATTATCATTCTGGATAAGGCTGATGCAGCCGAGCGCAAGGGTATCTTTATGATTGATGCCAGCCATGACTTTGTGAAGGACGGCAGCAAGAATCGTTTGCGGGAGAGGGATATTTATAAGATCGTAACTACTTTCAACCAGCAGATCACCACTGATCCCAAGTATGCCCGGTTCGTTCCCAATGATGAGATCAAGATCAAAAATGATTATAATCTTAATATTCCCCGGTACATTGACAGTTCTACCCCGGAGGATTTGCAGGATATCGAGGCCCATTTGCATGGAGGAATCCCGGCAGTGGATGTGCAATCCATGGGTAGATATTGGGTATTGTTCCCCGGTTTGAAAGCGAAGCTGTTTTCCTCTCTGCGGGAAGGCTATTACAAACTCAATATTCCTAAGGATGACATCCGCAATCTTGTTTACAATGACGAGGAATTCTCTGCCTATGCTGATCGTATTGACGGTGCCTTTGATGCTTGGTGCGCTCAGATTGATTGCGGTCTGCGAAGCATTGACGAAGATGTAAATGTCAAGCAGTATATTGTGGAACTGGCAGAACGGCTGATCGCTGCTTTTGACGGTTTGGAACTGGTAGATAAATACGATGTATATGAAGTACTGCTGTCCTACTGGCAGGAAGTCATGGCAGACGATGTGTATATCCTGACCTTCGACGGTTATGAAGCCGGACGGGAAACCTATAATATTGTCGAGGAAACCGAGAATAAGAAGGGTGAGAAAAAGGTGAAGATTAGGGGCTGGGAAGGCAAATTGATTCCTAAGGCCTTGGTTGAGTGCGCCTATTTTGCAGAAGAACGGGCTGCCATTGATAAGGCGCAGGCTGTGGTGGAGGAAACCCAGAGCCAGTTGGACGAAATGGTGGAGGAAGAAACCGCAGAAGGTGGTTTCTTGTTCGACTATCTGGACGAAGACAAGGGCACGATTGATGCCAAGAAGGTCAATGCTGCTCTGAAGTTGCTGAAGAAAACCGCTCCGGATAGTGAGGAATATAAAAACCTGCATCGGTACGCTATGCTTGTAGATAAAGTCAAGGAATTCAATAAATTGGTGAAGGAACTGGCTATTGCACTGGACGCAAAAGTGCGTGACAAGTATGCTGATCTGACCGTTGAGGAAATAAAGGAACTGCTGGTGAACCGGAAGTGGTACTATTCCATCTTTGTGGGCATCAAGGCTCTGTATGTTACTGCGTCCCACAACATGGCAAACCGGATCATCGAATTGGCAGAGCGGTATGAGTATGACCTGCCCTTCCTTGCTAAGGAAGCGGAAGTGCTGGAGGCCAAAGTCAAGGCCCATCTGGAAAGGATGGGATTTGTATGGTAAAACCCGGATATAAGCAGACGGAGATTGGAGCAATTCCGGAGAATTGGGAGGTTGCAACAATCGGCAATATTGCTTCCTTTCAAGGTGGAAGCCAGCCACCTATTCAACATTTTGTGTTCCAGGAGCAAGACGGCTATATACGTTTAATTCAGATTCGTGACTATAAAACTGATAAATATCTGACCTACATCCCAATTTCTTTAGCTAAACGCTTTTGCACGAAGGATGATATAATGATTGGACGATATGGTCCTCCAATTTTTCAAATTCTTCGAGGAATTGAAGGAAGCTATAATGTTGCTCTGATCAAAGCCACACCCAAAGATGTAGACAAAGAGTTTTTGTTTTACACATTAAAAGCGGAGCCTTTGTTTGAATATATTGATCTTTTGTCAAGAAGATCATCGGGACAGACTGGTGTAGATTTAGATGGTTTACGAGAATATAAAATTGGCCTGCCCCCCGTATCAGAGCAAAAAAGTATTGCTGATGCCTTATCTAATATGGATAAGTTAATTTCTGTTATCGAAAAACAGGTTGCAAAGAAAAAAGCCATCAAGCAGGGCGCTATGCAGGAATTGCTGACTGGCAAGAAACGCCTGCCGGGATTCTCAGGTGAATGGCAGTATATGGAGATTGGAAAACATGGAACGCTGATTAGAGAATCGATAAATCCACAACTGTCTCCCAGCGATTATTTTTGGGAGTATAGCATGCCTGCTTTTGATAATGAGAAAATACCCGTAAAGCAGATTGGATCGGACATGCACAGCAATAGAACAGTTATTTATGGAAAAGTGCTATTATTCAACAAGCTAAATGTTCGACAAAAAAGAATATGGATGATCAATCAATGCCGAAACAGAGCAGTGTGTTCATCTGAGTTCTTGCCATACCAATCAGACAAGATTAACCTTGAGCTATTAGCGCAGATACTTAACACGGACGAGGTAACACTTCAATTTGTTGGTATGTCAACTGGAACATCAAATAGTCAGAAGAGAATAACACCCAATGATTTCTTAGAATATAAGGTTTATCTCCCGATTGACGAGGATGAACAATCCGCCATTGCGGAGGTATTAGTATGTATGGGCAAAGAAATCGAAGCATTGGAGAAAAAACTGGCAAAATACCGTCAGATCAAGCAAGGCATGATGCAGCAGCTGCTAACGGGTAAGATCAGACTTGTGTAAAGGAGAGAGAAAGAATGCCTATTGATAAGGAAATTATTGGTCAGGTCATTGACCAGTCTAGTGGAGTAATAGAAAAAGCCTATGATGATTTGGCGCATCCCACCGCAAAATCTTTAGGCAATACACTTAGCTTGCTCCCTCGCACCGTAGGCGTTTGGCTGGGGAAGTGGGAAAAGTGGGTTATCAATGGCGAGGAAAGTATTCGCTTAACAGCACAGGCAGTACAGGAAAAGGCGGCAAAGATTCCGGAAGAAAAGCTCACTGAACCAGAACCCTATGTTGCGATTCCTGCAGTGCAACAGCTTAGCTACTGTTATGATAGTGAAGAACTCCGGGAAATGTACGCAAATCTGTTAGTCTC
>JAZNYB010000176.1:0-3362 GCA_045594185.1 Faecousia sp.
GAGATCCTCATGTACTTCCGTTCCCAGAGAAAGTCTGCCCAGGATGTGTCTTTGTCAGATTACATTGAAACTGGAACAGATGGAAGTTCCCTTTCCCTTATGGATGTGGTCAGCGAGGACGAGGATCTTTTTGCCAAAATCGAGGCAGGGGAGGATATTAAGCGGCTGCGGTACTATTTGAAAAAGGTGCTGGATGACCGGGAGCGGGAAGTGCTAACTCTGCGTTATGGGTTAAAAGGAAAAGAGCCCCTTCCCCAAAGGGAGGTGGCTCTGCATTGCGGCGTCAGCCGCTCCTATGTGTCCCGCATTGAGACAAAAGCACTGAATAAATTAAAAAAGGCATATCTGGATGACCTGCCTGTGGAGGGGCTTTAGATATGGAAAGGCTTATAAAAACCACCTCGCCGTAACCGAGGCCATAAAGAAGCCCATAAAATCTGCCAGCAGTGCCGCCGGGACGGCATACCTTGTTCGCCTGACCCCAGCCGCCCCAAAGTAGACACTGATGGTATAAAAGGTGGTTTCGGTGCTGCCCAGCATAATGGCGGCAGTCCTTCCCACGGTGCTGTCCACCCCATACTCCGCCATCAGCTCTGATCCCACAGCTAAGGCGGCACTTCCGCTAATGGGACGAATCAAAACCAAAGGGGCAGTCTCCGGGGGAATACCAAAAAAGGAAAATACCGGAGCAAAAAGCCTTGTCAAGGACTCCATTGCCCCGGAAGCCCGAAGCATATGTACCGCCGTAAGGAGCAGCACCAGTGCCGGGATGATGGAAGCTAAGATCTTCAGCCCCTCTCCTGCGCCGGATATGAGAGAATCGTAAAGATTTTCCTTTTTTCGCAGGGTAAAAAGGCTGACCGTAACCAGCAGTACAGGGATGATGTAGTCCGTCAATCCTTTTTCACCCCCTGAAAAGCGCTTGCGGCAAGAAGTCCAAGGCTCACGGAGCAAAGGGAAGTAAGCCACACCGCCGGAAGGATGTCGAAGGGTGTCTCACAGCCCAGACCCGCCCGCACCGCCGCCACACTGGCAGGAATAAGCTGGATGGAGGCGGTGTTCATTACGATCAGACGGCACATTTCGTGGGTGGCTTCTCCTTTCTTTGCAAGACGGCTCATGCGCTTCGTGGCGGCAATGCCCATGGGAGTGGCGGCGTTGCCCAGCCCCAAAAGATTGGCGCAGAGGTTGGCGGTTATGTATCCTGCGGTCATATCATCGGTTTTGGCACTGGGGAAAAGCCTGCCCACTAAGGGACGGGACAGGCGGGCAAGAAAGGTGCTGATGCCGCTTCGTTCCATGGCGCAGCCCAAACCCGACCACAGACACATAGGCCCCGCAATGGATATGCCCAGGGTAATTCCTCCCTGCGCCCCGGTGAGGACACTGCTGCTTAATGCCGCGCCCTGACCATTGAAAAAAGAGAAAAGGACAGAAAGCAAAAGCATCCCTGTCCAGATATAGGACATCACCAAGGACAACACCTCCTTGGGACAAGACTATGAAGCGCAACTATGAAATATGAAAAGAATGGCAGCCTCCCTCCGGCAAAACACCGAAAGGGGGCTGTATCAGATCGTTCAAAAGGGTTTTTCGGTCAGGACAGTCTCCCGCAAAAAGCGGAAAGTCTCTTTTTCGCCCTTGTCCCGGAGCATGGTGAGCACCAGCTTTAGCTGTCTGTAGGTTTCGGGGTGCATATGATTGTGGTCGGAGGAGTTGGTGAAATATTCCAAAGCGGAGTCGTCGGTGTAGTCTTTCCCCTTGTAGACCCGGCAGGCTGCAAGGCGATCCATGACCATTTCCACAAAATACCGCCGGGGCATTTCCACAGGCTCATAGCGGCGGGTTTTGATGTTGATATCCGACCAGTATTCATAGTGATGCCGGTTGCGCCCTTTATGGTGCATCCAGGCGGTGGAGTATCCCTGCTGTTCCCGCTGGGCAGAGTTGGGGCTGCGATTCCCCTGATAGTATTTTACACCCACCCAAAATTCCGCAGGGGAGTATTTGGCCAGGTCATGGGTCACGCCCTGCCAGTACAGCCCCACCCGGAAGCAGTATTTTCCCACAAGGAAGCGGTGATAGGTGATGGTCTTAAAATGCTGCCAGAGTTTCATGGCTGTATACCTTCGTTTCTATGGTGAAAATTTTGGTTTGGCGGGCTGCTTGGGAAACCTTCTGTAGGTTTGGGGCATGACCCAGCCCTGCAGGCGTCTACCGAAAACTGCCTTATAAATCGGATTTCCCTCTTTTGATATGTAAATCCATTCCTAATTTGCCGGACAAATCCCATATTCCAGCTTTAATTTCAGTATCCGCATAACGCTTTCATTAAGCCGCTCCATGGTCAAGGTGCCGTCTTCCAAAGCCTCGCGGACAGCATCCACGGCAGCGGGCAGATCTTGGGGCATGAGGATCAAATCGCAGCCTGCCTGCAGTGCCAAAACAGCCGCTTCTCCGGAAGGATACTGCTTCGTAATGGCGCCCATATTCATGGCATCGGTGATGACCACGCCCTCATAGCCCAGCTTTTCCCGAAGTAGCCCGGTGATGATCTCCGGGGAAAGGGTAGCCGGAATTTCGTTTCCTGTTATATTGGGGAAACTGATATGCCCCACCATGATCATGGGAGTGCCTTCCATAATCCCAGCCCGGAAGGGAATAAGCTCCGCTTCCTCAAGCTGCTCCAGAGTCTTTTGGGAGGTTGCAAGGGCAGTGTGGGAATCCTCTTTGGTGTCTCCGTGACCGGGAAAGTGCTTTATGCAGGAGATCATGCCGCTGTCCTCAAAACCAAGGACACAGGAAGTCACCATTTTTGCGGTCAGTTCCGGGTCGCTGCTGAAAGCCCGGTTTCCAATGACAGGGTTGCTGGGGTTGGTATTTACATCCGCAACCGGAGCAAAGTCCAGATTAAAGCCCAATGCTTTTAATTCTCTGCCCAGAGTAAGACCGACAGCATAGGCTTCCGAAACATTCTCCGTTGCGCCCACCTTGCCCATTGCGGGGAAGTGGGTCACGCCCATGGTTTCCATGCTTCCCAATCTGCTCACAGATCCGCCCTCCTCGTCAACACAAATAAACAAAGGCGTTTTGGAGGAACTCTGGTAGGCAGAAACAAGGGCTTGGCACTGCTCCCTGTCTACCAGATTTTGAGAGAATAGAACGATACCTCCTATGGGATACTCCATCAGCTCGTCCACAAAGTCCACCTCAGGAACAGTAACCGTGACACCATCAGACAGAGCTTCGGGGGCGACTATAAAAAGCTGACAGATCTTTTCCTCCAAACTCATGGAATCCAAAAGAGATTGCTCCGGGCTGACCTGTGGAGGAAGGCTGGCTTCTGTGGGGGCTTCTGTGGG
>JAZNYB010000177.1:0-8656 GCA_045594185.1 Faecousia sp.
CCCTTGGACACCTGCAGGATCACAGGAGAGTTTTCTTCCCGGCAGGCTTCGGTGATCGCCTGAACGATCTCCATGTTGTTGACATTGAAAGCACCGATGGCGTAGCCGCCGGCGTATGCCTTTTTGAACATTTCGGTAGTAGTTACCAGAGGCATAAATATTCACTCCTTCATATTTTCAGCGGATACCCGCCAATTTTTGTCCCACTCATTATAGCACATTTTCCCGAAAATTCAATATTTTATTTGCGTTTTACTCCCTTTTGTGGTATACTGAGAGCAATATCGCGTTTTGCCACGATACCCTTGTACAACTTGTATAAAAATTCACATTATTTTCTCCCGGAGGTAATCTATCATGTCCAACACCCCTTTGATCGGTTCTGTTATCATCGGTCAGTCCGGCGGCCCTTCCGCTGTTATCAATGCCAGTGCTTACGGCGTTATTAAGACCGCTCTGGAAAACCCCAACATCACCAAGGTCTATGGTGCTTTCCATGGCATCAAGGGCGTTCTCAACGACCAGCTTATGATCATGGACGAGGAATGTCCCAGTGAGCTGGAGCGTATGCTCTATACGCCTTCCTCCGCTCTGGGCTCCTGTCGCTATAAGATCGCTGACCCCGATGTGGACGATACCGACTATAAGCGTATTCTGGAAATCTTCAAGAAGTACAATGTCCGCTATTTCTTCTACAACGGCGGCAACGACTCCATGGACACCTGCAACAAGATCTCCAAGTATATGAACAAGGTGGGCTATGACTGCCGTGTTATGGGCGTGCCCAAGACCATCGACAACGACCTTGCCGGCACCGACCACTGCCCCGGCTTCGCTACCGCCGCCAAGTATATCGCCACCTCCGTTATGGAAGTCTCCCGGGATTGCCATGTCTATGACACCGGCATGATCACCATCATCGAGTGCATGGGTCGCCACGCCGGATGGCTCACCGCCGCCGCTGCTCTGGCAGGCTTGAAGGGCGATGGCCCCGACCTCATCTATCTGCCCGAGCGGGATTTCGATATGGACGCGTTCCTTGCGGATGTGAAGCGGATCTATAACGAGAAGAAGAACTGCATCGTGGCTGTCTCCGAGGGCGTCCACTATGCCGATGGCACCTTCGTCTCCGAGGCTACCACCTCCGGCACCGACGGCTTCGGTCATGCTCAGTTGGGCGGCTTGGCTGCCAGACTTGCCGAGGTCGTAAAGGCCGCTACCGGTGCAAAGGTTCGCCCCATTGAGCTTTCTCTCCTCCAGCGCTGCGCCGCGCACTGCGCCTCCGGAACTGACATCGCTGAATCCTTTATGTCCGGCAAGACCGCCGTGGAAGCCGCTGTTGCCGGCGAGACGGACAAGATGGTTGGTTTCCTGTGCACCAGAGACGAAAACGGCTACAAGTGCGAGCCCCATCTGTTTGAGCTGAGCCTGGTCGCCAACACTGAGAAGAAGGTTCCTCTGGAATGGATCAACGAGGAAGGCAACTTCGTTACGCAGGGCTTTATCGACTACTGCCTGCCCCTGATTCAGGGAGAGACACAGATGGTGAAGGAAGACGGTCTGCCCCGCTTTGTCCGGCTCAAGAGAGTGTTTGCCCGGTAAGTCTGCCGATTTCTCCATCCCCCTGCCGTTTTTTGGGGACATCAGTATGACTTTTGTGTAAAATTTATTATGCACAAACAAATATAATCCGAACCATATCTTCCAAATCGGAAATGGGTTCGGATTATTTGTTTATTGCCCAAAAGCCACATAAACGAAACCGGGCAGCCACAGAGCATATAAAAGAAAAACCCGGCTATGTGTAAAAAGTCTTGAGCAACAGCCGGGTTTTGGTGTAAAGCTGTGTTGTGAAGCGCACAGAAGCGCAAACGGCATATATGCCGCATACAGGACATCAGGCGCGCTTGCCGATTGCGGGGTTACAAATGATGCAATATGAAAAAGATACCAAAAAGCACGCCGCTCATTTCTGCTCTCTTAAAAATTTCAATGCTTCCAGACCTGCTGTCGCTCCGTCAGAGACAGCCTTTGCCACCTGCAAAAGACCTCCGGTGCAGTCTCCCGCCGCAAACAGTCCGGGAACATTGGTTGCCATTTTGCTGTCCGTAAGGATCTTGTTCCCTTCCATGACCAGTCCCAGCTTTCGGGCAAGGTCGCTACTTTCCGCTTCCCCCATGGCAACAAACAGGCGGCTGACCTCCATGGTTGAGCCGTCCTGGAAGCGCACGGAATGTAAAATCCCATCCGATCCTTCCAGTGCTTCAATGGGGCGGGTATTGATCATCAGTCCTGCGGGAAGCTCTACGGGAGGCTCTTTTCCGTCGGTCAAAAGGGTCACCCGGGCAGCCAGAGGAAGCAGAACGCCTGCTTCATGGAGGGCATACTCCCCCGCGCCCAAAACGGCAACCTCCTTGCCCCGGCAGAAAAATCCATCGCACACGGCGCAATAGCTGACTCCTGCTCCGTCAAACTCCTTCAGTCCGGGTATCCCCGGCTTTTTCCGGCTGGTGCCTGTAGCCAGAACCATCGCCTTTCCGCAGTAGACCTCGTCCCCTGTTTCCGCCGTAAGTCCTTCCGCTTCAAAGCCCAGGCTCAAAACCTGGGTTTTTACCACCTGAACGCCCAGCTTCTCTGCCTGAGACAGTCCCATGGAAAACAGCACCTCTCCCCGCACCGGCTCCGGGAAGCCGTAGTAATTCCCCACGGCATCCGCCCGACCCAAGGCGCCGGAATCCCGATACAAAAGGGTCACAGACTTACCCCCACGGGCGGCATAAATCGCGGCTGTTGCCCCCCCAGGGCCGCCGCCGATAACCAAAACATCTGTCTTTTTCATAATCTTAACCTCCAAAAGTATCCAGTGCCAGCTTCATTCCTCCAAAGATCCCGGCATCGTTGCCCAGCTCTGCCTGAACGAAGGGGATCACCTTACCGGGATGGAACACCTCTTTTACAAAATAGCTCCTGGTTTTTTCCAGCAACGGTTTTCCCGCTTTTGACACGCCGCCGCCCAAAACCACCACTTCCGGGTCTGCCACGCAGCAAACCACCGCCAGAAATCGCCCCAAAAAGCGGTAGTATTCCTCTGCGATTTGCCCCGCCAAGGCGTCCCCGGCGGCGCTTTGCTCAAAAATATCCTTTGCCGTAAGGGGGTGTATGTCTCTGAGCGCGGAATACGCCTGACTTTGGGCGAGGCCCTTTTTTGCCAGCTTTACAAGTCCAGTGGCAGAGCCGTATTGTTCAGCGCAGCCCCTTTTTCCGCAGGCGCAACATTCCGTTTCCTCCGGGTTCATGGGGATATGCCCGATCTCGCCCCCTGCGCCATGGGCACCGGGAAGGATGCTGCCATCCGTGACAATGCCGCCGCCGATGCCTGTACCCAGAGTGACCAGCACCAGAGAGCTTTTGCCCTTGCCGCCCCCCTGCCAGCACTCTCCCAGAGCCGCAAGGTTGGCATCATTGCCGCAGACCGTCGGAATCCCGGTGAGCCGCTTCATTTCCTTTGGGACATCCACAACGCCCCAGCCCAGATTGATGCAGCCATCCACAACACCCCACCTGTTCACAGGCCCGGGAACACCCACACCCACACCAAGAACCTCTGTTTTTTTCACACCCCGGCGGGAAAGGCAGTCCTCCAGAGACTTTGCCACATGGGGCAGGACATTTCCCCCCTTTTCCCCTTTGTCTGTGGGGATCTCCCATTTTTCCAAAAGCGAGCCTGTCTCAGTGAAGAAGCCCAGCTTTACCGTTGTGCCGCCGATGTCAATGCCGAAGCCGTATTTCAATAGAAGTCCCTCCTTGCGGGTTAAGCAGTGTGTTGGATGTATTTTGGTTTGTCGGGAGTTTGGGGCGCACCATTGTAGGGCGTGCCCTACAGCCGTCTATGGGAAAATGCTGGATAAATTTGAATTTGCCCCTGTTTCCATGTTCGGCATTTCCGTTATTTCCTTGATTTTTCCCTCTGAGCCATTTGGCTGTGCGCCAGCGCGCCAAGCATGAGATACAGCAAGGGAGCGGACAGGCTTTGACTGATTCCGAAAAAGGCATAAATGCTGTAGCCCAGCACAGGCAGAAGCAAGGGAAGCTGCTCCTCTCTCCCCTTTTTCGCGGCAGGCAGCAGGACACTGCCCAACATTGCCAGATGCAAAAGCATGGCAGGCAGTCCACAGCACACCCAAAGCTGCAAATACTCATTGTGGGCAGCATCCACGGAAACCCGGCGCAGCTTGCCGTTGGGAAGCTCTCTTGTGAAAACAAAATCCGTTAAAAGGTCATAGGTGTCCGGGCCGCCGCCCAAAAGGGGTCGCTCCAGCCCCAAGCGCAAAGCATCCTTCCAAATGGCAATGCGGCCGGAGCCCAAGGTATCCGGAGGTGTGCCACGGACAAGCAAACGCAAGCCTTGCAGCGCTTCATTCCCACCGTTGTAAAAAAACAGGAACAGGAAAGCCCCTAATGCCACAAGAAGATACGCAGCCACAAGAAGCCGTGCCACCTTGGGAAAGCCCTTTCCGGATTCCAGCCGCCGCAGAAGAAAAGACACAGGAACGGAAGCCAGAGTCAAAGCCAAAAGCACCCAGGAAAGTCCTGTCCACTGGAGGAAAAGCACCAGCCGTACGCCGTCAAAGGAATAGCCCAGCATGGTTTTTCCCAAAGCCAGCAGGCACAGCCCTCCTGCCAGCTCTCCCATGCGCCGAAGCCCCAGCCCCTTGTGGATGCACACAGGGAGCATCACGGCAAGGCAGCCTAAAATCGCCACAGGCCCGGCGGCAACCTCGCTGAGAAGAACGCCACCCCAGGCGCACAAGCCCCCTGCCAAAAGAAAGAAGCGGTCTTTTCCCCGGCTCACAACATATGAACCCAAGAGATACAGGCAAAGCACCGTCAGCACAGAGCCCAGAAGTCCGGAGTTTCCGATAGTGCCCAAGTATTCTCCGCTGTAACGCAAGCCCCGGTGGTGGAAGGTCAAATCATTGGGATACAGTTCCAAAGGGTTCAGCCCGCAGAACTGCAATGCCGCCAGAATGAAGATCAAAACAGCAGACACAGAAGCTGCCCATCGGTGAAGCTTCCCCGGTTTCCAAAACAGGGCGCAGACAGCAAAGATCAGCAGATATGACACAAGGGTGAAGAAGCCTTCGTGTCTTCCCGAGCCACCTTGCGCCCCCGCTCCCAGCCACACGGTATCCTGATAAGGGGAAGCAATTGCGGACAGGAAAAACCACACAGCCAGACCCAGCGCAAGAAAAAGAGGAATCCATACTTTTTTATAGTCCCGCCCGTTATGCCGGGAAAGCCCCTTGGTTTTTTTGACAAAGAAAAGGCGGCACAAAACGATCAGCAGTAGTCCCCCCAGAAATACGCCAAAAGAACCCATAAACAGGTTGTGCTTGGGGGCGACGATGCTGCTGTACCCCGTCTCCGGCACCCACAGCAAAAAGCCAGTGAGCAAAAACAGTCCATAAAGCCCGGTAAAGCCCCCGGGGGTCAAAAGGGCTTTCAGGCTGTCCGCGATCCGCTTTTTCATAGGTTCAGAAATGCTTCAATTTGGGCTTTTCCGGCGTTGCAGCTTCCCTGCGCAAAGCCGCCCTTGCCGCCGCCCCTGCCGGAGAGAGCTAAATTCCACTGTTTAACAAACTCCCGCAGATCCTGCCCCACATGGCAAATGGCATAGCGGTAGCCGGCTTCCTCAGAGCCGGACAGAACGACACATCTGCCTCCGCACAGGCTGCCCACCTTATCCGTCAGGCGGCGCAGGGCATCCGGGGAAAGCTCCGGCTGGAACAGCACCACATCCCCCTTGCCCCTGCAGCCTTCCGCAATGTAGTCAAAAAGTTGATTCTCCAGACCCACCACCCGGAATCGGGCAGCTTCCAGCTCATCCCGGAATTTTCTGGCAGCGGCACCGGTTTCCAGAGGGGCTGCGGAAAACACGTTGCTCACCTGCCGGTTCTGCTCCTGCAAGCGGGAGAAATAGCTTAAAGCTCTGCCGCCGCAGACGATCTCCATGCGAATGCCCTGATGGAACTTCACCCAGGAGAGGATCTTGATCTGCCCGATCTCCCCGGTGCGTTTTACATGAGTGCCACAGCAGGCGCACAGGTCATAGCCGGGAACCTCCACCAGACGAACCGTCCCGGTGAGGGGCTTTTTACTGCGATAGGGAAGCCCAACCAGCTCTTGTTCTTCATAAAAGCGGCTGGTGATCTCCAGATCCTTCCAAATGGCTTCATTTGCCAGCTTTTCCAGCAAGGGCAGATCCTCCACCGGGATCATGCCGTCAAAGTCAATGGTAACAGTATCCGCTCCCATATGGAAGCCCACATTGTGATACCCATAGCGGCTGTGGATCAGCCCTGAGAGGATATGCTCCCCGGAATGCTGCTGCATGAGATCGAACCGACGCTCCCAGTTGATCACGCCTTCCACCATTGCCCCTTCCTCCAAAGGGGCATCGCAGAAATGCAGGATCGTCTCTCCCTTTTCCCGCACATCCATCACATTGACCGATCCCAAGGTGCCGGTATCCGCCGCCTGACCGCCCCCTTCGGGATAAAAAGCCGTATTATCCAGAACCACCTGCCACCCCCCGGAACACGGGGCGCAGCAAAGAACCTTTGCGGAAAAGCGGCGCGAATGAGCATCTTGATAATATAAGGTATTGGGATTCATGGAATCATCCTTTTCTGGTTTTTCTTCCATTATACCCGGTAAGTACAGGAAAAACAACAGGAAAAAGCTCCGGAAAACCCGGTTCCGGGAGCAAAATATGAAAAACCTGAGAAGCCCCCCAAAAGAGACTCTCAGGTTTATTATGAAAGGAAACTAGCCCAATTCGATGGATACATCGCCGTTGTCTGCGATCACAAGGCGCATGGGCTTGATGTAACGGTCATAAAACTGCTTTTGCTCTGCGGGAGACATATCCGCACGGGTAGCGAGATAGGCATTTTGCAGCATCTCGTCCACATTGAGATGCAGTGCCTCGTCCAGCATACGCCGCACCTCCAGAAGCATGGCTTGCACCTTGATATGATTACTGTTGCCGGTGCAGAAATTGTCAATGTAGCAAAAGGGGATGCCCGCTTCCAAAAGGGCATTGCGGTTGTCGTGACCGAATTTGCTGCTTTCCACCATGACATAATATTTTACCGAACGCAGGTTTCCATAAAGCCCCCAATAGTCGGAATCACTGCCAAACAAGACAATGGCATCCACACCGTTTTCGTAATGCTCCATGCAAGCTCTGACACACAACGCCGGGTCTACGATGGATTTCCGGTTGCTGACCCGCTGGATCACCAGATGCTCCACGGGAATACTGGTATAGCGGCTGAGAATATCCCAGGCGGTGGTGGTATTCACATCGTCACAGAGAATGATCTTATAAATGCGATCCAAAAGTGCCTGCTGATTCAGGTTGTTCAAGGTGGCGTAGAGCTTGAAGGGGTCAGAGTTTTCGCAGTCCACCAAAATGACCACCTTGGAGCTGTCCTCCAAAAAGTCATAAATGCTTTCCTTTGCCTGATCGCTGGCATCGGTGACTTTGCTGATATCCGTAAAGCGATCCTCGTTTGCCTCGTACAGCAATGTGACGAACTTTTTATCGTTATACAGGATATTTCCCGCCTCGTGGAAGCACCAGTTAATATAAACCTGATAGGGATAGCGACTCTTGTTGGCATAGTAAGTATTGGCTGCGGACTTGATACCGCTTTCCGACAGACCATTGGGCATAATGAACAGGTCTTTAACATACCGCCAGTCCAACCAAATGGGAAACAGTGCTTTACAATTATTGATCCGATCCGCAATATGGCGGTTAATATCAATGATATATTGATTGGGCTTATAGTTGGCTCTGATAATGGAAATACCGTCTGCCTCCAGACCGATTAAGCTTTCCTGAGGGATCAAGTCCGGCAGGGTGTGCAGGTTTTTTAAGTCGTGGGTGATTTGATAATTCAGCTCTCTGTAATTTCTCTCTATGGCTGTGCGAAGCATACACAGATTGCGGATGATCCGGGCATTTTTATTCTTTTGCAGTTCCTGATAAACCTCTATTTTGGGCGGCTCATGCTCCAGCTCGAAGATCCGCAAGGGGACACCGATCAGATAAGCCACTTTGGAGATAACCTCGTAGGTACTGTTAGGGTATTCAATTTGGGTGGTTTCCGGTTCTTTTTGTTCCGTAGAAAATACGGGTGTTTCGTTTTCTTTTATCAGCATAATATTTGCCTCCTGTATGTTTTTTGAAGTGAGATATCCGAAGGTATATTTTCGGTAGGTGTATAGGAATGTGTCACCTCCTGTCTTTTTTTAGTATAGCACAAAAGGGGCGGCTTGGAAAGAGTTTTCCCTGAGATCGGGTTAAAATGCCGCGACAGGCGAGGCAAGGAGTCACCAACGCAAAAACCCGGACACCACATTTCTGCGATGTCCGGCTTGATGTCGAATTTCTGTTTCAGGAAGTGGTCTTGATCTCCCTTCCCGAAATGCCTTACACGGTGGGCTGGTTGGCAGCCTCGATGATCTTGATGAACTTCTCGGGAACCAGAGACGCGCCGCCGATGGGTCCGCCGTCGATATCGGGCTGAGCCAGAAGCTCATAGGCGTTCTTCTCGTTCATGGAGCCGCCGTAGAGGATGGAGAT
>JAZNYB010000178.1:0-4661 GCA_045594185.1 Faecousia sp.
TATCAGAAAATGGTGGAGCGCGGCGTGGTGGAGGTGGCTCCGCTGGCCTATATGCGTGGCCGTACGCTGAGCGATTCCTTTATCATTCTGGATGAAGCCCAGAACACCACCTCCGAGCAAATGAAGATGTTTTTGACCCGCCTTGGCTTCGGTTCAAAAATCGTCATCACCGGCGATATTACTCAGATCGATTTGCCTGATGACAAGGTAAGCGGCTTAAAGGATGCAATCCGAATATTGGATGGGGTGGAAGATATTGCGATTTGCACCTTGTCGGCCGCCGATGTGGTGCGGCACAGCTTGGTGCAGAAGATCATTAACGCCTATGAAAAGGCGGAGCAGAAGAAAGGGGAGGGCAAATCCGCTCCCAAGACAAATTATAGGGGATACAAAAAATGAATGTTAAGATCAACATTTCTTTTGACGGTTCGAGGCTTTTAAGCGTACCCGTGACCCAAATTATACGAAAATGTATCGTTGCCACCCTTCAGGCAGAGGGTGTACCTGTCCCTTGTGAGATCAATGTGCTGATCACGGATGACAAGGGAATACACGCCATCAATAAGGCAAGCCGCAATGTGGACAGACCCACGGATGTGCTGTCTTTCCCTATGTTTAATTTAGAACCTGAGAAGCTGCCGGAGGACTGGTCTGAATACCTTGATCCCGGTACCGGACTTTGCCCTCTGGGAGACATGGCGATCTCTCTGGAGCGGGCAAGGGCGCAGGCTGCTGAATTTGGTCATTCTGTCCGCCGGGAGGTGGGCTATCTGACCATTCATTCCATGCTCCATCTTTTAGGCTTTGACCACATGGATGATGGCCCGGAGAAGGCTCTGATGCGGAAGCATGAGGAAGCAGTCATATCTTCCATTGATCTGCACAGATAAGCTATGGGAGAGGTCATTTTTAGAAGGGCTGTCCCGGAGGATGCCCCCCTTTGGGCCGCGACCCGGCAAAAGGCATGGGCAGCTACCTATCGGGGGATCTACCCGGATTCATGGATCGACAGCTATGACTATGCGGGAAAGACCGCAAAAGACCGGGAAAGTCTCAGTGACCCAACCATTATCAGCTATTTGGCGATGGATGAGGATGCCTGCATCGGGTATTTTTCCTATGGAGCAACGGAGCAGGGGGAGTTCTACCTGCGGAATCTCTATTTTCTGCCGGGATATCAGGGCATAGGACTGGGGAAAAAGGCGTTTTCTTTTCTCCGGGAGGACTGCCTGAAGGCGGGCTTTACTGCCTTTTATATTCACTGCAATTATCATAATCTGCCAGCCAGAGCCTTTTATGAAAGGATGGGCGGCAAGCTCACAGGAAATAATGGCTTTCACGAAAACAAAGCGGAGGATCAATGCCGCTATGACTACACGATCACGGCGCAAATGCCGGAAGGAGAACTAAAATGATGACAAAAAGTGCTATGATCACCATTGCCGGTCGCCCCAATGTGGGAAAATCCACCTTGACCAACCGCTTGGTAGGCGAGAAGATCGCCATTGTTTCCAATAAGCCTCAGACCACCCGAAACCGCATCTGCGGAATCGTCAACCGGGGAAAGACTCAGTTCGTTTTTGTGGATACCCCCGGTTTCCACAAGCCCAGAACCAAGCTGGGAGATTATATGGTCAATATCACCCGCCAGTCTGTTTCTCAGGTGGACGGGGTGCTGCTTCTGGTGGAGCCGATTGCAAATGTAGGGGCGCAGGAAGAAGCTCTTATGGAGCAACTCAAAGCCGGCGGAGAGCCGGTTGTGCTGGTCATCAATAAGATCGACACCGTGGAGAAGGATACCCTTTTGGCAGTTATTGCCGCCTATGCGCAGCGGATGGACTTTGCCGCTGTCATTCCCATCAGTGCCAAAACCGGAGAAGGCGTTGAAGAGCTGCTGGCTGAGTGCGAGAAATTCGCCACGCCCGGCCCTCAGCTATTCCCGGAGGATATGACCTCTGACCAGCCGGAGCGGCAGGTCATGGCTGAGATCGTGCGGGAAAAGCTGCTGTGGTGTTTGGACAGAGAAGTTCCCCATGGTACGGCTGTTGAGGTCAATCGCTTTACGGAGCGGGATGACGAGATCATTGATCTGGAAGTGACCATCTATTGCGAAAAAGCCAGCCACAAGGGGATCATCATCGGCAAGGGCGGTGCTATGCTGAAAAAGATTTCCACAATGGCCCGTGTGGACTGCGAAAAGTTTATGGGAACCAAGGTGTATTTGCAGACTTGGGTGAAAGTCAAGGAAAACTGGCGTGACAGCGATTTCCTTATTCGGAATTTTGGTTATCGGGATGAATAATTTACCTTGGGTGAAGGTTGGCGTAGCTGCAAAACCTACGAAGGAAGGCAACTGCCTTTTGGGAGGTAGCTATGAACAGGGAAGCCATGTGGCAATTTTTTCTGGAAACCGGTATTCCGGAGTATTATCTTATGTACCGGGCTATGAAGTCGGAGGCGTCCTATGTACCTGAAAACAAAGGGTCTTGTGCTGCGGGAGACAGCTTATAAGGAAGCGGACAAGATCCTGACCATTCTCACAGAGGATCACGGGAAAATGACCGTAAAAGCAAGGGGCGTCCGCAGAAACGGAAGCTCCATGAAAGCGGTCTCACAGCTTTTGGCTTGTGGAGAATTTACCATTTTTGAATACAGGGATATGTATACGGTTCAGGAAGCGCAGTCTGTTGAGCTGTTTACGGAACTCAGGGGAGAGCTGGAGCTGCTGTCCCTGGGTACATATTTCGCCCAGGTCGCGGAGCTGCTGTCTCAGGAGGATGCCCCCAATCCCGAATTGCTGTCGCTGACACTCAATGCCCTGTATGCTCTGGGAAAACTGAAAAAGCCTCAATTACTGGTAAAAAGTGCCTTTGAATTGCGGGCGGCGTGTCAGGCAGGCTTCATGCCGGAGCTTCGCTGCTGTAGCCTTTGCGGTGACCCTCACCCGGATCGTTTTTCTCTTACGGACGGAGCGGCGCAATGTTCCCAATGTCATGAGGGGGAAGGAATACGCCTGCCTGTAACACCGGGGGTACTGGATGCTATGCGGTATATTGTTTCCTCTCCGCCGGGACGGTTATTTTCCTTCCAAATGAATCCGGAATCCTTGGAAATTCTCAGCGGCATTACGGAAAGTTACCTTTCAACACAGCTTGAAAAGAGCTTTTCCGCTTTGGATTTTTATAAATCACTGTTTTATACGCAATTTTGATTTACGATGAATACATCAGGAGAAGAATATGTCTGAATTATACTATAAATCAATGGAAAAGCTGGAGCTGGATCGGGTGCTGGAAATGCTTTCCCAGTGCGCCGGCTCTCAGGATGGCAAGGCTGCCTGTCTTGCGCTGCGCCCAACATCTGATTTGGATGATGTGCTGGAGCGGCTGGCAGAGACGACGGATGCCTGCGCCATGTCCGCTGTGCAAGGCAATCCCGGTTTCAGCGATGTGAAGAATGTGGACGCGGCTTTGGAGCGGGCAGACCGGGGCGGCAGCTTGTCCACAACGGAGCTTTTAAGAATCGCTGGGGTTCTTCGCAGCGCGAGAACGGTGAAAAGCTATTGGAGCGAGGATGAAGCCCCCAATACCTTGACACCCTTGTTCCAAATGCTGTCCCCCAATAAATATCTGGAGGACAGGATATCAGGGGCGATTTTGTCTGAGGAAGAAATCGCGGACAGTGCCAGTCCGGAGCTTTCCGACATTCGCCGCCATATGCGCCAGCAAAGCGCGAAGATCCGGGAAACTTTGCAAAAAATGATCTCCTCCCCAACATACCAAAAATATCTCCGGGAGCCTATTGTGACCATCCGGCAGGGACGGTATGTAGTGCCTGTTAAAAGTGAGTGCAAAAACGACGTCCCCGGCTTGGTGCATGATGTTTCCGCTACGGGCTCTACCTTCTTTATTGAACCAATGTCCGCGGTCAATGCCAATAATGCCTTGCGGGAGCTGTCCCTAAAGGAAAAGAAGGAGATCGAAAGGATTCTTGCGGAGCTGTCCGCGGAGGCGGCGGCACACCGGGAGGGTATTTCTGAGAGCTACCGCATTTTAACAAAGCTGGATGTGATCTTTGCAAAGGCGAGATTGTCTTATCAAATGCGGGCAGGCGCGCCGGAAATGAATAATCAGGGGCGGATCGACTTAAAAAGAGCCAGACACCCTCTCATCGATCCAAAAACCGTTGTGCCCATTTCTGTCCGCCTTGGGGAAGATTTTGACAGCATGATCATTACCGGGCCCAACACCGGCGGTAAGACCGTTACCTTGAAAACCATCGGTCTTCTGACCCTTATGGCGGAGTGTGGTCTGCATATCCCGGCAGGAGATGGAAGCCAACTTTCCACCTTCGATATGGTTCTGGCGGATATTGGGGATGAGCAGTCGATTCAGCAGTCCCTGTCCACCTTCTCCTCTCATATGAGAACCATTGTGGATGTGGTGAGCCAGTGCGATGACCGGGCACTGATTTTGTTTGACGAGCTGGGAGCGGGAACAGACCCGGCAGAGGGTGCGGCTCTTGCTATGGCGATCATTGAGTTTTGCCGGACTATGGGCAGCCGGGTGGTGGCAACGACCCACTATGCGGAGCTGAAACTCTATGCCATGCAAACAAAGGGTGTTGTAAACGCCTCCTGCGAGTTTAATGTGGAGACACTG
>JAZNYB010000179.1:0-3155 GCA_045594185.1 Faecousia sp.
ACAATGCTGTCCAGACCTTCCGCGACCGCGTCCTTGGAGGCGGAGAAGGCGGGGGTGGAGGTGAGCGCGCCGGAAAGCAGTCCTACCATCATGGCGGTCAGTTCGCTGTTGCTAAGCTCTGTGAAGTTCCGACCGATGAGGATGCAAAGAATACAGGCGACAGTGCCGGCGGCAATGATCACCAGACCCAAAAGCACATAGGACTTAAAGTTTCTTTTGAAATTGCCCACAAAGTTGGGGCCCGCAATGAAGCCAACCGCGGTGACAAAAAACATCAGACCGATATTCTCCACAATTTTCAGGGCTTCGGAAACATTGCTCAGCTTTCCGGCTAAATCGTCATAAAACAGACAACCGAACACCAGAGCCGCAACGAATACGCCGGCAGTGCCCAAGGAAATGCCTTTTATGCTGATCCTGCCCAGAGCATAGCCCACAGCCACGATGGCAAACAGGCACAGCATCAAAAACGGCACACCGGAGGCGGCGGAAAATGAAAATTCCATGATGATCTCTCTCCTTAAAATCTTTCATTTGGGAAGGAAGGGTAAAAATCGCCAATTCCAATGAAGCATTATAGAACCGGCAAAGGGGAAAGTCAAGCTTTCCCACAGTTTTTCCTAATAAAAAGAACCGAAAAAGGCGTTTTGTATCCCTGCTTTCCGGCGCGTAATTGCATGGGAGAACTTCTTTCAGGCGAAAACAAATGTCTACAAAACAGTGTATGTATTCACTTTGTGAAAATAACCAAAATGGGTGCAAAAAAATCGTGAACTGGCACAATGGAAAAAAATTCCCTATTATGGTACGATATATCTGTATTGGGTGTAGTGTGCCCAAGCTTTGAATTTTGGCTGTAATGCCTGAAAAATACAAGGAGGAACAAATCTGTGAAACAAGCAAAACGAATTCTTGCGCTGCTGCTTGTTGTATGTATGATGGTATCCATCATTCCCGCAGCTTTTGCCGCAGCCCCCAGCACCATGACCATCGCGAAGCTGGCTGCAGCTTCTGAGGCGGTGGCAAGCACTCTGGAATCCGCGATCAAGGCGGGCGCCAATAATAGCGGTGTCTACGCCGATGTGGTCGTTCCCAGTGAAATTGCCGTTGGAGCTTACACCATGGGCGTTGAGGACTATGTTCTCATGGCTGCTCAGGCGATCAATGACATTAACGGCGGTGTCGCTGCCACTGCTGCCATTGCTTACAAGGAAGTCACACTCCGTGCAGACAATGCTCAGGGCGCAAGCCTTACCTCTGTTACCAAGGGACAGATTTTGGATCTTTCCCGCCGTGTGGAGAAGTACGGACTGACTTTGAGCGAGCTGCCCACCAGCTTCAACCGTCCCTCTGACGGCACCGCCACCTACGAAGGCAGAATTTGCATCTATTCCATCGGCAGCATCTTTGCCCAGGCTCTGGCTGCTTACAGTGCAAGTGGCAGTCTTCCCACTTCTGTGACCTTCGCTCCCTCCAGCTATACCACCTCCGAGACCTCTGCTCCCCAGGAACCCGAGACTGAGCCCACCGAGCCCGAACCCGTGTGGCCTGTCAGCGAGGAATACGCAGGCGTGATCGAAGCTGCTGTGGAGATCAAGGCATATGTGGAAGAAAAAGAGGCTCTGCCCTCCAGTATTACCATCAACGGCAATACCTGCACCATGGCTGAGGCGGAAGACCTCATTATGCAGGTTATCGTGAATATCAACAGCGGCAGCACCTCCACCGCGTTGACTTATGTTGATCTGGCTGACGCCGCCAACCCCTCCGAGACGATCACTGCCGGCGATATTGCTCTGACGGAGTATATCGATATGGCTGGCAGAAACCTGACATGGAACCGCGCTAACCCTGCCTCCGCTAACTACACCACCACCTCTCTGGGTCGTGTCCACTATTGCGAGAGAGTGTTCTTCAACGCAAAGATTCTGGCTTACTATGCGGAAAATGTAGCTCTGCCCGCAACCATGGATGTGGATTCCTGGTATTCCACCATCGGCACAGCCGGTGACGCCACCTTCGGCAACGATTTCTCCGCTTACGCCGCGTATCTGGTTCCCACCGCCAACTGTCAGTCTACCAATGCTACCATCATTGCTGTTGCGAAGACTGCCATGTACTGCCCCTCCAGCAATTCCCACTATGGCAAGGTCTACGCCAACCCCTCCTCCACCTATGAGGCTATGTGGAATGTGATGGAATACATTACCTGGAACACTGACTATCAGCTCTATGCCAACACCAGCAAGGGCGCTCTGGGTACCTGGAACGCAAGAGCAGGCAACTGCTGTGACATGGGTCACCTGATGACCGCCCTCTCCCGCGCTCTGGGTGTTCCCGCCAGATATGAGCATTGGTACTGCCAGTTCTCCTCTGGCACCGATGGTCATGTATGGAGTGCGATCTACATCCCTGATGCTCCTAAGTCCGGCAATGAGGGTAACTGGTTCTATGCAGACCCCGTCAACAATAGTTGCTACCTTGGCTACCAGTCGTTCACTCTGCTTTGGGAATATGGCAACAGTAATTGCATTGAATTGCCCTTCTGATTGCCCCCACAACTCTGAAAAAGGAGAACGATACAATGAAAATGAATCGTATTTTTTCTCTGCTTTTGGTTCTGGCAATGCTGCTTTCCTGCATGGGAATGATGGCATCCGCCGCAGAATCGGGAGCAACAAAAAGTGCCGCTTTCACGACCTACACCGACGATGGTGAAATGATCGTTGGTGATTGGCTGTGGGGCGATGTTGTCGCGCAAAGAGGCGCGGCCAATGTTATGGCGGAATACGCCAAGGCCGGTATTACCGATGTGTACCTTCTGGTAAAGGGCACAGGTGGTAAGGTGGCATGGACATCCAGTGTTCCCGGTGCTGTTATGTCCTCCAATGGCGATGTTCTGGGCCCTACCTGTGAGGCCGCAAAGGAATATGGCATCCGTGTCCATGCCTGGATGATGGCCGGTCACGATTCCTATTATCTGTCCAGCATTGATTCCGGTGCCATGGCATACCACTTCCGCTATGGCTACGGCAGCAGTGTTACCCAGCGCATCAATCTTCGTGATGAGGGCTATCAGGAATATACCAGGGCTCTGGTTGAGGAGATCGTTGCCAATTATGATGTTGCCGGTATCCATCTGGACACCATGCGCT
>JAZNYB010000180.1:0-15237 GCA_045594185.1 Faecousia sp.
TTGCAGACCTGAAGGCCATGAAACTGCCTGAGGCAGCGAAGAAGGTGTCTGATAGCATCGAGGAAACCCTTACTTACTGCGA
Source organism: Faecousia sp. (assembly GCA_045594185.1). GTDB lineage: Bacteria > Bacillota > Clostridia > Oscillospirales > Oscillospiraceae > Faecousia. The sequence goes on from JAZNYB010000180.1 coordinate 83, forward strand.
TTTCCCTTCCGAACATTGGACGAAGATCCGTACCAACAATGTGATCGAACGGATGAACCGGGAGATCCGGCGCAGAACGAGAGTAGTTGGAGCCTTCCCGGACGGCAATTCTGCCCTGATGCTGGTCTGTGCCCGACTGCGGCATGTAGCCGGAACCCAATGGGGCTGCAAGAAATATCTGAACATGAAGCACTTGGAAACCATGGAACAGGAGCTTCAGATTGGGTAAATAGCAGTCCGGTCACAAAGTGTCAAGGGTGAAGTGAACGGCTTCGCCGCCCTTGACACTTTGCGCCCAGACCGCTAAAAATGTAGTCAAGGGGTGGTAAAGCACCCCTCTGTTGTAATAGATTTCTGCCAGTTGCCGAAAGCAAATTTGCGCATAACTCTTGACACTACCGGTGTGGGAGGTCGGCTACTCAACTAATGGGTAGCCTCCTACCCGATTTATATCAAGATATATAGGAAAACCATTGTAAATCAAGGCTTTTTCAAAAGCAAACTGGACACCAGTCGTGATACGCATTGTATCAAAACTGGTGTCCAGTTATGGTACGGGTAGTGGGATTTGAACCCACACGCCTTGCGGCACTGGAACCTAAATCCAGCACGTCTGCCAGTTCCGCCATACCCGCATATGAAGTAGTCGGAGTCACTCCGACTGCCTGCTTATTGTACTTCAATATGTTTGCAAAATCAAGCGATAGGCAGAAAAACCTTCCCTGAGGTGACAGCACCTAAATCCTGCATGTCTGCCAATTCCATCATGCCCGCATATTCTTTTGTGCCTCTGATTTTTACACGGAGAGGGATCCGAGGTGGGGCGTTTAGCCTGGTCCACGATTTATAAAACAGGCGAGCCTGTCTCTATCAGAAAAGGAGATGCAGCAGGCTGAGCAGGAACCATGCCGCCGCGATGATGTAAAACACGATCGCCAGCTTTCTGCTTTTCAGATTTATGCCCATGCACAGCCAATAGATACCAAATAGCGGAAACAATGCTGCTTTCGGAATCGTTGGTAAATTGGTTAGGTCAAAAAAAGACAGAACAAGATAAGAAATTCCGCAAATACAGCCGACAACACAAACGGCTTTTCGTACAGTCGTCATTTCGTTCCATTTCATTACTATCCCTCCCGAAAACCTTCCCTGAGGTGACAGCACCTAAATCCTGCATGTCTGCCAATTCCATCATGCCCGCATATTCTTTTGTGCCTCTGATTTTTACACGGAGAGGGATCCGAGGTGGGGCGTTTCGCCTGACCCACGGTTTATAAAAACAGGCGAACCTGTCTTTAACGATGCTTACCAAACCAATATTGGTTCATTTCTTTAAGAAACTCCTCAGTGATACAAAAGCCGGAACTCTCGCCAATTACGGAGTCAATACCGCAGTAAGGGCAGATTGCCGTGCCGTCTTTATCGCATGGATTATCGTCAATAATCCAGTCCTCAATTTCCAAAGGGTCGAAAATCTTTCCACAGTAGAAACATCCACAAACGGAATCCTTTTTGAGTGCTTCCATATGGTTGTTGCTAAATTGGTGTGCTGTTATATAATCGATCATAAATTTTTCACTGAGGCGACATCACCTAAATCCTGCATGTCTGCCAATTCCATCATGCCCCCGTATATTTAGTTAAAAGTTGAAAGTGTAAAGTGTAAAGTGTAAAGTGGACAGTTATGTGGTCTTTACTGTTTTTATGCTGGACACCAGCATTTTCTCGAGCTCTACACAATCGGAAAAGATAGATTGATATTCCTGCGCCGACAGGTAATCGGTTGCAGCCATCAGCCTAAGCCAATACTTTGTTTCAGTTGTTTCTTTTAACGCAATGCTGAGCTTTGATACAAAATCCGCTCTGCTCTGGGCTTGTTGTGCCTCCGCAATATTTGCACCTATACTTGTTCCGGAGCGCAGAAGCTGCTTGGAAAGTGTATACTCTTTTTTTATGCTACGAAGGTGTTTATATAGATTGATGATCCGTATTGCAAACTGAAAGCTTTTCTGTTCCAAGATACTATCCATAACTTTCCACTTTCAACTTTCAACTTTCCACTTTCATCTTTCCCTCAACCAGCCAAATGGCCAGATTCTCTCTGGAGGACTTATCACTGATCTTCCTCGCCGGAATCCCTGCCCAAGTGGTATTTTCTTCCTCAATAGACTGTGTGACCACGGCATTTGCACCGATGCACACACCATCAGCAATGGTAATATCCCCCAACAGCTTGGCACCGGAACCGATAAACACATTGTTTCCAATCTGCGGTGCCTTCTCTGAGCCATTGGTGGCTCCGATGTTTACCCCTTCGTGGATGCGGCAGTTTTCTCCAATGCGGCTTCCCCGACTGATGACGATGGTTCCATAGTGGGGCAGAGAAAAGCCCTTTCCCATGATGTTGTGGGGAATGGAAAAGCCCAGCTTCAGCCCCAGCTTGTGGTATCGCATTTTATAATACAGGAAAAAAGGGAGCAGGAGAGGGTTCCTCCTTTTTTGGGTGCTGTAGTAATCCAGCTTCCGCATGGTGACCTGAAATTTCCAACATTCGTCTCCGAAAAGCTGACAGGCGGGACTTTTGCGCCGGTTTGCCTCGCTGTCCCACAAAATATATTCCTTCAACTGCGCTTTTGTGGCGATCATACTGCAATCCCTCCCCGGAAAACCTTGTACATGATACCATAGCCCGCCGGTATTTGTCAACAAAATCCGTCGGGCATCCGGTTTACTTTTGCAGCTCGGCTTTGATTTTGGTGGTGGAGATTTCCGGGGTGCGGGGCAAGTACACAACCTCGCACTGCTTTTTCAGGAAATCAAATTTCCCTTCCCAGTCGTCACCCATGACGAAAACATCGATGCTGTAGTCTTGAACATCGGTCTTTTTTTGATCCCAGTTGTTTTCCGGAATGACCAGATCCACATAGCGGATGGCTTCCAGCATGGCTTTCCGTTCCTCATAAGAGAAATAGCTTTTTTTCCGCTTCTGTTCCCAGTTAAATTCATCTGTGGACAGGGCTACAACAAGATAATCTCCCTGTGCTTTTGCCCGGCGGAGAAGGTTGATGTGACCGTAGTGCAAAAGGTCAAAGGTTCCGTAGGTAATAACGCGTCTCATAAGCTGTGCTTACTCCTTGTTCTTTATAATACTCATAATCCATTGGGCGCAACGCTGTGCAGCTTTTCCGTCCTCACAGAAGCCCTGCTCTTTGGAAAACCGCTTCCAAGCGGCATTGTAGGCACTTTGATCGAAGCTGCCAATGGCTGTTTCCAGAGCGGCGTTGCTGTCTGCCAAGGGGAAGGGGAGTCCGTCAATGGGGAAGTAGAAGCCTCTGTCCTGCCGGTAATCCTCCACATCCGTGGCAAAACGCAGGCAGGGCTTTCCGCTTAAAGCGAAATCAAACATACAGGAGGAATAGTCCGTCAGCAGCAGGTCGCAGCCGGCAAGAAGCTCCTGCATATCCGGGTACATGGTGGCATCCACTACCGTTTCTCCATCATAGGCAAAAAGCCCCTTGGATTTTTCCGCAATGTTGGGGTGAAGCCGCACCAAAAGGCTCCAACTGCCGCCAAACCGCTTTTGGCAGGCGGTCAAAAGCTTTTGGGCATCCAGTTTGTAGGCATCCAAACTGTGATCTGCCCGGAAGGTAGGGGCGTAGAGAACCAGATTTCTGTCCTGAGGGAGGTTCAAAGCATTGCGAACCTTTTGGGGAAGCTCTCCGGGGGTGAAGAAAATGTCGTTTCGGGGAGTGCCCCAGAGGGCGATCTCCCCATTGTACCAATAGGCGCGGCGAAGAACTTCCGTCATAAACTTGCTGCCGGACAGAAGCAGGGTGGTGTGGGAGGAGTCTTTTATGGCACCTCTTTCAAAATCAGAGGGCAGACTTTCCAGCGCGTCCCGCTCAATTTTCTTTAAGGGGAAGCCGTGCCAGGTCTGCAAATATTGCTGCTTGCGCTTTTTGAAGCGGTCGTATTTCCGGCAGTTGTCTACCCAAACCCTTGCAGTCGCCAAAGTCCAGATGCGCTTGGGGGAATCATAGGGGCAGGGGCAGATACCGGAGGGCAATGTTGCCGCCTCCTTCTGATCCTTAACCAGCCAAATCAGCTCCCCTTGGAAATTCGGGTCTTCCAGAAGTGCCTGAGCAATGGCTTTGGGGCTGTCAGAGTAGCCTCTGCCATAGTAGCTGCAAAAGACAACACGATCCTGCTTGATCGGCAGTGCCAGACTCAGTACCCAGCACCCGGCGGTATACAGCTTTTTCCAAAGACCCATCCTAGCCCTCCTTCTCCTGCTTCAGCAGGTGACGATTTTTTGCGATTGCACAGATGCGGTAGCTCAAAATGGCGCACTCCGTAATGCTGACACAAATGGCAAGGTTGACCATGGAGAGATTGTCCGTAATCAGCAGCACGCCCAACATGACCATATGCAAAACAGAGCCGAAAATGGTAGAGTAGTTGGCATACTTGGGTACACCCATCGCTGTCAGTGTGGGGAAGCCCAATATATAGCTGGGCAAGATCACTACCCCAACCGGGAGCATTGCCCGCAGTACCGAAGCTGCCGGGGCATAATCCTGCCCGAAAATCAGAACACACAGGGGTTCTGCATAAACGAAGCAGGCAGTACAGAATAGCAGGATCAGGGGTTCCAGAATCAGCAGAACCTTTCGCACCAGACGGAAATCCCGGTTCTTTACCATATAGGGATACAGGCTGTCAGAGATCGGGGACAGACCGTTTTTGCCGGTGGTAATCAGCTTGTCCGCGGCGCCGTAGAAGCCCACCACCGCACCGGATGCGGAGATCACATCCAGAATCAGGGTGTTCAGTGCGGAGTAGGCGGTGGTGGCAATGCGGGAGAAGAAGAAACCGCAGGAGTCTTTTAATGCCCGCAGAACCTCTTTCAGCGCAGGTCTCCGGGGAATGATCCCAAACCGCTTCCGCAGGTGTACCAGAGAGAACACAAATGCCACAAGAGAACCAAGACCGTTGAACACGGGGATCATCCAAATATCATCCGGCTTTTTCAAAAGGAGCAAAACGCCTGCGGTGAAGAATACCCGGATGCACACTGTTCTGACGGTGATGGCAGACATCCGTTCCAGCCCCCGGTACATATAGTCCGGCAGCAGGGAGGTGAGAGCGGTGGCGAGGAAAAACAGGAAGTAAAGCCCGGACTTGTCCCGCCAGGAAGGGATCAACCGGCACATCACCAGAAGAGATAGCACACTGACAGCCACAAGCAACATCTTGCACGCCAAAATTCTCCCAAAAATTTTCCCCAATGCATCCTTATTGTCCCGTTTTTGCGCCACCTCCTGCGTGCCGGAAAGAAGGAAGCCGAAGTCGATTACCAACTGGAAATAGACCATAATGGCATTGGCGGTGGACAAAACGCCGAACCAAACCGGCCCTAAAACCCGGGATTCATAGGTGCTGATGATAAAGGAAAGGAAAAAGTTGGAAAAAATCAAAATATACAGCATGAGGGTGTTTTGCAGTAAAACGCCCTTTTTGCTTTTCAGTTTGTTTAGGGGATTTTTCACGGTACAGCCTCCCTAAGATATACGAGCTTTGCAACGGAACAGCCAGCCCAAAATTCTGTAGAGCTTTCCCTCCAGGAGCTTCAGAGCCACCTTGTGCAGGGGCTTTAACTGCGCCACATAGGGATTTTTCTGATAATCGGGGAAGTGGATGTGGGTGTAGTCTGCCAGCTCCTTCAAAAGGCAGTGGGTGGGATCAGCCATAGCGACCCGCACAGAAGCGGCAAGATACAAATGGTCGATACAGAGCCGACACAAAATATCCCTGTAAGCCTCCCAAAGATGCTGTTCTTTGAACCAAAGGATCAGATCCTCAAAGGCATCTATAATTTCTCTGTTTCTTTCCACATTGGACGAGCGCATAATAGAACCGGGGCGTTGCAGATACAGATACAGGTGGTCAGGCAAAGAAACGATGGATTCCGCCCGGGTCAAAAGCTTTGTTGTTGTCCGCAGATCCTCATACCAGACCCGACTGGGAAACCGAATACCGGAGGAAAGGAACAGCTCCTTTTTCCAGACCCGGAAAGTCGCGCCGGGCAAAGAAAGGAGAAATTCGGGCTTGTCCTTGGCGATAAAGGGGGCTTCCTCCAAAAACGCATTGGCATCCATGGGGGTGTGATGCCCATCGCCGTCATCGGAGAAGAAATTGAATGTGATCACATCCGGCTTCCCTTTCTGGATGGCATTTTTCATCACGGACAGCGCATTGGGCGTGATCCTGTCGTCACTGTCCAGAAAGAACACATATTCTCCCCTTGCCGCTTCCAGACCTGTGTTTCTGGCACCGCCCAAGCCTTGGTTTTCCTGATGGATCACCCGAACAAGACCGGGGGCTTCCTCTGCCAGCGTGTCGCAGAGCTGGGGGCACACACCGTCTGTAGCACCGTCATCCACCAAAATGATCTCGCAATCATCGCAGTCGCAGGCAAGAACGGAGCGCACACAGCCTTCCAGATATTCTTTTGTATTGTAGACCGGGATAATAACGCTTAAAAGCATATGGCTCACCTTTGCAACAGAAAATTTAGTTCTGCGGGGTGGCTTCCGTGCCGGAGATTTCTTTTTCATCGGGATACCTGCGAATACGAACCAGATAATAAATGCCGGCTAAAATGGCAGACAGATAAATGGAGGCGTTGGGGCGGCGCAGCACACCGGCGGTATTATAAGCATGGGCAAGGCACATCATAAAAGCCATGCCGTAGCCCGCGGCCTCCAGTGTGAAATACCGCTTGAATTTCTTGAGCAGAGCCCAGATGATAAGTCCAACAAAATAAGCGAGAAACAGAAGATAGGCTGCCAGTCCAAACCAGCCGTAGAGATAATAGATGCCATGGAAGTCGTTTTCCACATCGTAGATATTACTGCCCACGGTAAACCGGGACAGCTCCAGACCGAACAGCCGCGCGCTGAAGGGGGAGTCGTTCATAAGCATTTTTGCGAACATCAGCTTTTTGGGGCGAATGGCAGAAAAGTCTCTTACATCAAAGGAGTAATTGTACATTTCCATGGTTTCTTCCGCACCGAAGATTGCCACAAAGTCAGGGACATAAAACTCATAGACTTCAGTGAGATCCTGGATCAGCTTTTGGCGTTCTTCTTCCGACAATCCGGCGTTTTCTTCGACTTCTTCGGAGGGGGTGGTGCTGCCGGTTTGAGGATCCTGCTCCTCTTTATCTTTATTGGTGTTATTCTTGTCTATCAATTGCTGTATGCTTTCCGTGTCGTCACCCAGCTTGCCCTCCAGCCATTCCTGTCTTTGATCCTGAACGGAATTGGAGCTGTTCATGTGCTTTATCATGGGAGAATGGGGCATGAGAACCACAAAAAGCACGGCGATCAGTGCCATGGCTACAGCGGTTTTCCAGTCCTTCCGCTGCGCTATGAAAATGGAAACGCACAGCCCCACAGCAATCACCATAAGACCCAGATAGGCAAGACGGGTGCCGAAAAGGTACAGAGCGGTCAAGCCCAGAGCAGCGGTGAGCCAGAACAGAACGGGACGCCGCTTTTTCTGACAGAGCTGCCAGCCCAGACTGATGGGGATCAAAACGGACAGATTGGAGCTTTGGGAGTTGGTATTGAAGAACCAACCCAGGATGCCCTTCCCATCAGAGTAGGTATGGGGATCGGTTCCGGTGAGGGTGCTGAGAATCTCCACAGCCAGCATAATAAGCACAGACAGGGTAAGTCCCAACTGCATTTTGTCAAAGCCATCCTGATGACAACGCAGGAAGGTGATCAGGCACAAAACCGTCAGGGGCATTTGCGCCACCCGGATGAAATTGGTCAGATCGCTTACTGGGTCGGCGTAACCAACCTGCAAACAGGCGAAAATATGACCTGCAAGGATAAACCCAATGATACCCGCGGCGATCCAATAGACCTTCTTCCGGTCAGATAAAACAAACGCGGCAAGGACGGTAATACCCAAAAGCCCCATTCTTACAAGAAGGATGGGTGCGGTGGAGAGTCCAAAGTGCTGCAGCCAATAGGAAGCAACATCCATCAGGGGCTGAATTGTCAGTAAAATTGTGACAAACCAATGGATATGGGCGCAAAGCCAATTCTTTTTCAGCATGATTGGGTTATCCTTTCTTTTTGTCCTGAGAGACATTTTTGGAGCGGGTGAGGTATGCAATGCACGCAAGAACGGCGGAGAGATATATGGAAACATTGGGGCGGCGCAGAACCCCGGCGGTGGCGTAGATATGGGTCAGACAGGTAAGGAAGGCAATTCCCCAGCCTGCCGCGGGGAGGGTGAAATACTTTTTGAAGTCCCGAAGCAACGCCCGAAGGATCAAAAGCATGAACCAGGCTAAAAACAGGAGCATCAGCCCAAGCCCGGCAATACCGCAGAGATAGTAGATTCCATGAAGGTCATTTTCTACATCGTAGACGGAATTCCCATAGGTCATATCCCCCAGCTCCATACCAAAGAGCTTGGCGGAAAATGGCAGTTCTTCCTGCAGCAGGGTGCAATAGCTGATACGCAATTTTCGGGTATGAGCCAGCTCTGAGGCACTTTCCGTGTATTCATACAGCCTGGCGACCCGCTCCAATCCAAAGCGGGGCACAAGTCCACCCAAATAATATTCATAGGCACTTTCCAGCCGTGCCAGTTTCAATGCTTCTCCGGAAAGCCCCGCTTCCAACGCAGCCTTTTCATCCGCTTCTATGAGAGAATCAATATGCGCCTGCTTTTTCAAGGCGTTTTCTCTCACAAGGGTCTGGTTGCGGTACATGGGGGAAATGGGGAAGGCGAGGAGGAATATAGCAGTGCATACCAGCAGGGAGGCAATGGTTCTTTTTCGGCTGCGGTCGGTGATGAGCAGCGTTACAGCAAGCCCTATGCCGGTGGCAAATAGGGCAAGACAGGAAAGCCGTGTTCCCAAAAAGAACAGCAGAGCCAGACCACCCAGAGTCACCAGTGTATATTTGATCCACTGATCCTTCCATTTGTCCAGACTCCATGCAACAGCAACCGGAACGATGCAGGACAGGATGGCACTTTGGGCACTGGGCAAATAAAACCAGCCCAAAAGACCGATGGATTTATTGGCGTAGGTGCAGGGGTTTGTGCCGGTGATCAGGCTCAGAAGCGCAATTCCGGCAATAACGCACATATTGAGGAAAAAGCCCCTGCGGATCGCTCCGTAAACCCGCGCATCCCCATCCAGCCATGTGTGAAAACACAAAACCGCCAGAGGGAACTGGTAAATACGAACCAGATTTACCAAATCGGTAATGATTTGGTCATACCCCGCCTGAGCGCAGGCGAAGCAATGACAAAGGGTCAGCAAAAGAAGTCCACCGCCGCAAAGCAAATACACCTTTTTCTTTTGGCACAGCACAAAGCCCATTGTCACCATGAGACACAGGATCAAAAAGCGCAAAAGCAAAGTCACTGTGTTGGGATATTCAAAATAATCCAGCCAATAGGACAGAACATCCAAAAGGGGCTGGATCACAAAAAGGGCGGTCACCAGCCGGGGAAGTCTGTCCCGAAGCCATTGGGAAAGAGGGGAATTTTTGACCATAGTATTACCTTTCGGGGGAGCTATTTTGAAAACCCTATACCTCCCCTCATTTTACTGAGATAATATCACGATTTGCCCCCGGTGTCAATGTAAAGGGGGATAATGGCGGAAATTTTCCTGAAAAGGTTTTTTGTGAAGGATCAGCGGGGGAAACGGCTTGCCAAGAAGTGCCGCAAAAAATCCTGCGACAAAGTGAACTTGCCGCAGGTACTTGTTGTGTTCAGTTATGCCGGGAATCGATGTATTTCAGGAGGTTAAAGATCAATTCCGTTTCCTCTTGGGTATATCCTTCCAAGCTGAGGCAATGGGAAGGCTCAAGTCCCAAAAGATAGTCCGATGTCACATGAAACAGCTTCGCCAGAGCCACTACATATGGCGTGGTGGGTGCGGAAAGCCCCATTTCCCAAGCATTGACAGAGCTTCGGGTCACATCCAGCTTTTTTGCCAGTGCTGCCTGAGAATATCCTGCCTTTTCCCGTAAGGTTTTGATCCGTTCGGCTATCATTTTAACATCACCTCTGGGGTTATTATAAACGGTAAGAGGAGATAAATAATTATCAATAGGTGTATAGATTAGTTGACATTCGGTGAAAAAAGTGATATCATAACGATGCGCTCCCTAAATAAAAGAGTTTTCAAAAATTATACAATTAAATCAACAAGGAGGTAGTTATTGTGCAAAACAGCAATCAGCCAATGAATTTGGAAGTAGGCACGCAGAGAGGTGCAGGGGGTTCGTCACAAAAAAATTTGGATAATTGTAGCTGTGATAATTTAGACAGCTATACCCCTCAGACAGAACCGAGAGAGCCACTACATACAACACCGAGTTCAATGATGGATAAAGCTCAACGATATTCATCCACATCCTCTCAAACAATTACTTGCACAAAGTGTGGAAAAGCGACCGTGAATTATTCCAGCATTTGTCGACATTGCGGCAAACCCCATGGTGCGCAAGTAGTGTCAACATTACACTATACAGCGAGATCCCAGAAGGATTCTTCAACTAATCAAGCCGATGTGGATGCAACCAGCTTGTTGCTTACAATTATATGTGCTGTTTTATGGATGGTTACACCATTTATTGCAATCAACTTGTTGACGCTTGGCGAACAACCGACAGCGCTTCAATTCATTATAGATGACATCACATACTTAGGGGAGTTGACGGAAACCTCTGCTTTCTGGGCAGCTTTGGGTTCTTTGATTGGTATCATTTCCTGTATTATTTGCATTTGCCGAGGAAGAAAAGGAGGAACCCGCATTTCCGCCCTGCTGGCAGAAATTCCGATGGTGATCGCATTTATGGATATGATTTCCTTGATAGATGATGTGGATATGTTCTTCGGAATTTTCGGACTTGGCTTCTGGGGCATCGCCATACTCTTTGCTGTTCTTGCTTGCATTAGTAGGAAATAACTCGCTTTTGTCTTTTGAATTTACAATTCTATAAAAGAGCGGCACCGAGATTGTTCTCCCAGTGCCGCTCTTTTATATTCAGTGTACTTATTCCGCAGAAATGAGATAGTAATAAACCGGCTGGCCGCCTCTTAACAGATTGACCTCGGCGTTCTTGCAAACATCGCTGAAAATGTCTGCTGCCTTGGAAGCCTGCTTTTCCGTAATGTCCTCACCGTAGAAGATGGTGATATACTCTCTGCCGGAATCTCTGACCTTCTCTGCCAATGCCCGGAGGATGGCGTTTACATCCCGGGAGGTGGCGAACAGGGACTTTCCGTAAATGGCAAGATAGTCGCCCTGATGGATGTCGTAGCCGTCAAAGTCGGAGTCCCGGGCGGCATAGGTGATCTGCATGGTGTCTACATTGCCCAGAGCCTCGGTCATGGCGGTGCGGTTGTCCTCCACAGTGCCCTCCGGGTCGTAGCTCAGCATAGCGGTAATGCCCTGAGGAACGGTGGTGGAGGGGATCACGATCACGGTCTTTTCTGTCAGGGGATCAACCTGCTCGGCGGCCATGATGATGTTTTTGTTGTTGGGAAACACAAAGACGATCTCGGCGGGAACTTTGTTGACAGCGGTGAGAATGTCCTGTGTGGAGGGGTTCATGGTCTGCCCGCCGGAGATCACGCCGTCCACGCCCAGATCCTGAAACACAGAGGCAAGACCGTCACCGGCACAAACCGCTACCACGCCCAGCTTCTTTTCGGGAGCTGCCACCTGAGGCTGCAATTCCTGTTCGCTGAGAACCTTCTCGGTGTGCTGCAGGCGCATATTCTCAATTTTTACGGTTACCAAAGAGCCGTAGCTGAGGGCTTCCTGCAGCGCCTTGCCGGGATCGTTGGTATGCACATGAACCTTGATGATCTCCTCGTCATCCACCAACACCAAGCTGTCACCCAGCTCAAAAAGGAACGCCCGAAGATTATCAGGATCATTCTCGTTTTCACGGGAAATGATGAACTCGGTGCAGTAGGTAAAGGTGATGTCCTCGGTATCGAAGTCGGAGAAATCAGCCTGTTCCTTTACTTCTTGACCTTCCTGCCCTTCGGGAACGACTACATCCTCCCCCCGGAGAGCCAGAAGCATGGCCTCCAAAGCAACGACCCAGCCCTTACCACCGGCATCCACGACCCCTGCCTTTTTCAGCACTGGGTTCTGGTTCACAGTGTCAGCCAGAGCGATCTTAGCTTCTTCAATAGCGGCTTCGTGGACAAATTCAATGTGGTTGTTTTCTTCCGCTGCCCGGCGGGCCTTTGCCGCGGCAAGACGGGCTACGGTGAGGATGGTGCCCTCGGCGGGCTTCATAACTGCCTTGTAAGCGGCATCCACACCTTCCTGCAGTGCCTGCGCCCACACCACGCCGTCACATTCCTGCATTCCCTTCAGGCTCTTGGAAATGCCCCGGAACAGAAGGCTCAAAATAACGCCGGAGTTACCTCTGGCACCCCGCAGCATGGCAGAAGCGGCAATGGCAGCAGCCTTTTCCAGAGTGGGATCCTCTGCCTTCCGCAGATCGGCGGCGGCAGCGTTGATGGTCATGGACATATTGGTTCCCGTGTCTCCGTCGGGGACAGGGAAAACATTCAGCTCATTGAGAGCTTGCTTGTGAATTTCAATGGATGCGGCCGCGCTGATGATCAATCTGCGAAGATCGGCCCCGTTAATGGTTTGCCGCACTGGAATTTACACCTCCGAAATTTTGGGATGCCGGACGGCTTACCCAATCATCATAGAATCAATATAGACATTCACCGCGCGAACCGCAGTGCCGGTGCACTTGCTCACCACATAGCGCACCTCGGAAATAATAGACGAGCCTACAGCGGACAGATTCACGCCGTGATCCACAATAATATGCAGGTTGATGGTGATGGACTGATCCTCGTGGAACTCCACCTTCACACCCTTTGCCATGGATTCCTTCCGCAGCAAATGGAACAGGCCGTCGGTAACAGAGCGGGCAGCCATGCCCTTAACGCCGAAGCAGCTTGTGGCAGCGGCGCCGGCAATGCTGGTATAAACATCGCTGTCAATGACGATGGAACCTCTGTCAGTGTTCTGTTGAATCATAAAAGGAACCTCCTTTGCCGAAAAACGGCTGATATATACCTCCATTCTACCCTATTTCAGGGAAAAGCACAAGAGGAAATTTAGATCATGGATTTTTCCCAGCAGCCGGGTGCCTCAATGCCCATGAGCTTTGCCACGGTGGGGGCTACATTGGCAAGACCATAAGTGCCTTCCTGAATCTCATAGCGGGTGTCCTTATCATAAATGATAAAGGGAACAGGGTTCAGGCTGTGGGCGGTACGGACGGAAGTTTTGCCCTTCTTTGTCTCGGTCATCTGGTCGGCGTTGCCGTGGTCGGCGGTGATGAGAACGGTATAGCCGTACTTGTCGGCGGCTTCCAGAATTGCCTTTAAGCCCTCGTCCACACACTCCATGGCGTAAATGACCGCATCCATAACGCCGGTATGACCGACCATGTCGCCGTTGGGGAAGTTGCAGCGGAGGAAATCATATTTTCCGGATGCCATGGCTTCCACCATTGCGGCGGTGATCTCTCTGGACTTCATGGCGGGAGCCTGCTCAAAGGGGATGACATCGGAGGGGATCTCCACATATTCCTCCAGAGCCTCATCTACTTTGCCGGAGCGGTTGCCGTTCCAGAAATAAGTCACATGACCGTACTTCTGTGTTTCGGACAGGGCATATTCCCGCACACCGTGGGCGCAGAGAACTTCTGTCAGGGTGTTGGTGATCACAGGGGGCTGAACCAGATAGTTTTCGGGTATGTTCAGATCGCCGTCGTACTGGAGCATTCCGGCAAACTTCACTCCTGAATAATCTCCACGGTCGAACTTGTCAAATTCCTTCCGGTCGAAAGCTAAGGAAATTTCCTGCGCCCGGTCACCACGGAAATTGAACAGAATCACACTGTCCCCATTTTCGATCTTTGCCACGGGTTGACCCTCTCGTGCCACTACGAAGGCGGGAAGATCCTGATCGATGCAGCCCAGCTCGCCGCGATAGGCTTCAATGGCTTCGGCGGCAGAAGCGAACTGTCTGCCCGCGCCTTCCACATGGGTCCTCCAGCCGGCTTCCACCATAGCCCAGTTTGCTTCGTAGCGATCCATGGTGATCTGCATACGACCGCCGCCGGAAGCGATGGCATAGTCATAGCCCGGCTCGTTGAGGGATTTCAGGACATCCTCCAATGCACCTACATATTCCAGAGCGGAGGTCGCGGGAACATCACGACCGTCCAGCAGAATGTGGCAATAAGCCTTTTTTACCCCGGATTTTTTGGCTTCCTTCAAAAGGGCAAAGAGATGGGAAATGTTGGAATGTACATTGCCGTCGGAAAGCAAGCCCATGAAGTGCAGGGCTTTGCCGTTTTCGGTGCAGTTGGCAACCAGAGATTTCCATGTGCCGGATGCAAAGAGCTTGCCGGTTTCGATGGATTCTTCCACCAGCTTTGCACCCTGAGAGTAGACCTGACCGCAGCCCAGAGCGTTATGACCGACCTCAGAGTTGCCCATGTCATCATCGCTGGGCAGACCTACGGCAGTGCCGTGGGCTTTCAGCCATGTGTGGGGATAAGCTTCCAGAAGCATATCCAAAGTGGGTGTATTTGCCAGCTTGACGGCATCTCCGGAGCTACCGTCGCCCCGACCGACACCATCCATAATTACAAGAACGATGGGTTTTTTCATATCCATTATTGTTACAGCCTCCATTATCAAGGTGCTATGTATTAGACGATAGTTACTCACCATACAAGTCGTTCTATTTTACACGATTTCAGGAGGAAATACAACCATTATTTTGAAAAACCGCAAAAAGGACAAAGAAAACCTATAATTTTCCATGGTTTTGAACCAATTTGCCGGATTTTATTGCAGAGTGCAACATTTTTACAGACGGGAATACTGAGGATTTCGTAGGGACAACCGTCCCCGGGTGTCCGTTTATGGCAGATCCAGCCTTTCCGCAAAATTCCGATTTAGCGGGCAGTTTACCCTCTCCGCCCAGTGTGCGCACTGGGCACCTCTCCCAAAGGGAGGGGCAAGAAACCTCTGCAAAACCGAGCGCAACCTTG
>JAZNYB010000181.1:0-2840 GCA_045594185.1 Faecousia sp.
GGGGGACTGTTGCAACCGCCGTGGCTTTTTCGCAGAAAAGCAAGTCCAACAGGGGGGAGCCATATAGAACACCATCCGTTTTGATGGTGTTCTCTATTTTGTTCTTGTCATTACATCATTTGTATGATATACTTGCTGTCCATCCTAAGACCATTGAGGTGATCGCTATGATCGATATCAGCACATGGATCTCTGCCTTTTTAGATGCATTGAAGGAAAACTTTAGAGACAGGGTATGGTTTGTCGGCCTGCAGGGCAGCTATGGCCGAGGAGAAGCAACGGAAAACAGCGATATTGATATAGTTGTGATCCTGGATGAACTCACGGCTGTTGACATTACGCAATATCACGCTATGTTGGATGCTTTGCCCCATAGAGAAAAGATTTGCGGTTTTCTTTCCGGAAAAGAGGAACTCATGCATTGGGACCCCGCTGAGCTTTTCCAGTTTTACTATGATACCAGGCCGATTGTTGGCAGCCTGAATGTACTGCTTCCACTGATCGATGATGCCGCTGTAGCGCGTGCTGTTAAAACGGGTGCAGGCAATATCTATCATGGCTGCTTACACAATATGCTCCATGAGCATAGCGAGAAAACCCTAATTGGTTTGTATAAGGCGGCATCCTTTGTTGTGCAGGCAATTGTGTACCGTAAGCTTGGAACATATATCCGCCACCAAGAAGAATTATTGGAAGCTGTTGGAGCGGAAGATCGAGAAATTTTGGAAACTTTTGCATACTTAAAAAGCGGCGGTGCGGTTGATTTCGATACCATGTCAGACAAATTATTTGCCTGGTCTAAAATGTGGATAAGGAAAACAGAAGTATGATCACATGGATGCTTTTGGATAAGTCAAGAAAGGAAGCATGGCTTCCGGGATTGTTTGATCTGCTGTATGAAAACATGCGCAGCATTGCACCCACCGGTTTTTCCTATGAGATGCAAAAGGAAAGCTGGATATGTGAAGTATCACCCGCGCTGGACAAAGCGCCCAGGCAGATTCTGATGTGCCTTTGTGACGGTAAGCTGATTGGCTATCTGCAATACTATACCCGCGGCGATTTGCTGGTTATTGAAGAGATGCAGGTAAAAAAGGAATTCCAAAGGACGACGCTGTTTTGGTATTTTTGCAAGCAACTGCTTCGCATTCTGCCGGGAAATATTACTACGGTGGAAGCATATGCCGATAAGCGAAACACCTACTCGCAAATGCTTATGCGAAAGCTGAATATGCAAAGTGTTGCACCTGATGATGCGCCTTTCCTCCACTTTCGTGGAACAGCTGACGATGTTTTTAAGCGCTTTCGGTAAAAAACCGCCTTATCGACCGATAAGGCGGTTTGCTTATTTAAAGGGGAGCCAACGGTCCTGCTGGGAAGGTGTTATGGGAGAAACCAGCTTTCTGCGGAAAGGAGTTCCTTGTTTATTGACACCCTGCTCATCCGGTGTGATACCTACGAAACGACCTTGTTTGCCTTTCACTTTTGCGCCGGCTTCATCCAGCGTAATGATGCTGAAGATAGGATCGCGGTAGGGCACTACATAGCGGATGTTGGGATGTTTTTCGTCGATTTCCTTACCGTAGCGCTCCAGGCAGGTATATTCTTCACCCAGCCAGTAGTTGGAAATGCTGTTGATGTTCAAAAACCAGGTGTTGTCTACTTTCCAGACATTGTCCATATGCTCATGACCGTTCAGAGCAAGAACCACACCCTTTGGCGCGGCTGCCAGTATTTTCCGCAGTGCAGCGGCATTGCGGATGCCGCAGTGATCCTCCGTCAGCCGCTCATGGGAGAACAGCACAGAAGGATAAGCGGCTTTTGCCAGGTCTTCTTTCAGCCACTGCAGCTGTTCTTCGGGCAAATAGGGAAGATCGCCCTCCGCGTCAAAATAATTGCCGTTGCAGTAAGAGATGATCTTTCCGTCCTTGCGGTAGTAGTTGGGATCCAGCACCACAAAATGGAAACCACCCATATCAAAGGAATAGTAGGGGCCGTAATCCACACCGTAATAGCGCAGCACCTCTTCCTTGCTGCACATATCGCAATCGTGATTGCCGATTACATGAAAACCTGGTTTCTCAAAATCCTTGAAAAGAGAAATAATGGCATCCTTATCGGCATAGGTAGGTGTGTGCAGGGCATTCTCAATATTAATAGGCCGGTTTTCCGGTTTGCAGACTACTTTGCGGCTTTCCGGATAACAGAAATCTCCCAAATGGATGATAAAATCCACATTTTCTTCCCGGCAGGCAGATAAGAACGATGCAAGCCGATGTTGCCCATCGTGCATAATATCCACATGAAGATCCGCAAAAATGCCGAACTTTACTGCCATATCCATACCTCCTGAGAATTGTTTCTCTCATCATAGAGCAAAAGGAAAACTTTGTCAATGGGCCGCAGATCCATTGCTTTTTCTTGCTGGTTGTGATAGAGTTAGCCCAAAGGAGGTCTTCTTATGAAGTGCTTTTGTTTTACTGTGGATGACAATATCCGCTTTCTGAAGGAACTAACAGAGAACCCGAAAAAAAGCATCTTTGGACATCCTTATCTGGCGATGTACAAGCGCCTGCATGAAAAATACGATCTCAAGGTGCAGCTGAACCTGTTTTATGAAATGCCGGACTTTGATCTGACTATGGCGACGGATCGCTATAAACAAGAGTTTCAAGCAAATTCCAACTGGCTGAAGATGTCCTTCCATTCCAAATGGGAAAATGTAAGACCCTATGAGTTTTCCGGCTATGAGGAGGTCTATACTGATTGCAAGGCGGTCAATGACCAGATCCTCCGTTTTGCCGGACCGGAAACGCTGGGCAAGTCGGATCGTAGCCATG
>JAZNYB010000182.1:0-5148 GCA_045594185.1 Faecousia sp.
AGCGGGAAAGGGTTTGGCGAAGAACGGGGGTATATCGTTCCGGGTCAGACAGGATCACTGCCATATCCCGGTAACGGCAGCCTTTCTGGGAAAGCTCCCGCAGCCGCGCGGCAACAAAGGCACATTCCTGCCGGATGTCAGAAAAACGGTGGGCATGGGCTGTCTGCTTCAGTCCCTCCACCCGAACCGCCGCCCCTGCCAGAAGCCCCTGAGACATTTCCCTCAGAGGGTCATAAATTCTGGGCTGGGGAGGGGAGATGAGTCTGTGGGAAAGCCCTCGTTTTGCGGCAAAGCTGAGAAGCTCCCCGGCAGTTTCTCCTGCCAGCTCCATGCCGGGAGTGTCGGAGCCGATCTCGTCGGCGGTGAGACAAACCGTCACGGAAGGAGACACCTCCATGAGATACCGTATGATCTCCTGCTCCTGGGCGGTAAAGTCGGAAAAGCCGTCTATGTAGAAGCGGTGGGTTTCCGCGAAGTCTCCCAGCTCCAGTTGTTCCAACAGCTTCGTCATTTTGTCTCTGGGGTCTTGACCAAAGCCGGCGCAGATGGTGTTATAGCCCTCTAAAAGCAGTGCCAGCTCTTCCGTTTTCTGGGCAAGAAGTCCCGTTGTCTCTGCCGAAACGGTTTTCAGCATTTCCGGGGTGACGCGGCAGCTTTTGAACTCGTCCACGGCGGTAATGAGCGCGGATAAAAATTCCGGTCTTGCGCCTGCGGCGGCGTAGGATTTTAATTGCGGACGAAGCTGCTGCACCGCCGCGGCCATAGCAAGAAGCCGCCCGCCGCCGTCTAAGGTGGGGACGGCAATGCCGCCGTTTAAGGAAAAAACCCGGTTTGCCAATCGGGAAAAGCTCAAAACCTCTCCATAGCGGCTGGCGGTGTCCCCCAAGGCGGCGCACAGCCTGCGCTCGTAATCATGGGAAAACTGCTCTGGGACAAGGAGAATGTGTTTGTCCTGCCCTTTGCGGACACCCTCCCGGATCAGCTCCAGATTGTAGTCCCGGTTGCGCCGCCAGTGGGGGCTTAAAATAATTTGAAGCATGGATTCTCCTCCGTTGTTTTAGGGAAGCCCCGAAATAATTTGATATCGTGAAGTCACAGAGTTTCGGCCTTAAAAGCGGTATAGCCCTCATAGTAATAGCTGTGGTCGATGCCCTTCATATAGATCTGCCGGCTATGAATATCATCGGTCAGAGCCAGTCGCAGGATGTGCTTGATTTCGATGTCCCGGACGGGGCTGCGCTCCATGGCCAGCAGATAGTCTTCTTTGTCCACTTTGCTCCAATCCACGACCTTGCTCAGCTCTTTTTTCAGTATACAGTCCAGCCAAATGCGGGTGCTTCTGCCGTTGCCCTCACGGAAGGGGTGGGCGATATTCATCTCCACATACTTTTCCACGATTTCCTCAAAGGTGGACTGGGGCATTTTGTCAATGTTAGCCAGTGCTGCTTCCAAATACATTACAGGGGCGAAGCGAAAGCTGCCCTTTGCCAGATTCACAGTCCGAAGTGTACCGGCAAAATCATAAATGTCCTCAAAAAGGTGCGTGTGAATGGCTTTCAGAGCGGCAAAAGTCCCTGCGGGCAGGGTGTCCAGTATGCCCATCTCAAAAAGCTCCCATGCTTTTTTCTTGCTGATGCGTTCTTCCGCAACCGCCAACTCCGGGGAGGAGGTGATGCCCAGCTTGTTTTCCAGTGCCATTTTATGTGCCTCCTTTGCATGGATGGGTCGAGTTCTACAGTAAGGTAATTGTATACATATCATACCATGAACTATGATTTATTGCAAGAATCACAATCTGAATCACGGTGTTTTTCTGTTGCGCTGTGCATTCCACATTGCGGAAAAAAGCGGACTGCGGCTTGTTACTGCAGTCCACTGAAAAGCTTATTTTCCAGCTCTCCCAGCCACTCCAAGAAACGGAAGCGGATTTGAAAGCCGGTATTTTGTTCCGTCAGGGTGTGACTTAAAGTGCCGGACATTCCCGCAGCCTCTGCCGCTTCCTCAAAGCCATCGGAGGAGGCGGGGATACACAAAGAGGGAAACAGCACACACCACCAGTTTTTTCCCGTTCCTTCCCCAATGGTGAGCCGCAGGGTATTATAAACCCCGGCGGGAAGGCGGAAGGTATCATAATCTCTGGTGGGAAAGGCTTCTTCCTCCAAAGTGACGGTTACGGTATGGGTCAGCCCCGCTTTTGACAGGGCAGCTTCTGCCGCAGCCTGAATATCCTCTGAGCGGGATGTTAAATAGGCGGCAGCATCCTGAGCGGCAGGCAGCTTCACCATGGTATCCTCCACCAAAGCCAGAACCGCGTCCCGCACCGCCAGCTTAGCTGCCTGGTCCTCCGGGGAATTGGAATTGGCTACCACATGAAGGCGCACCAGCTCGTTTCGCAAAACCTGTCTGTCCCGCAGAAGCCCGGCGGTGCAGGTCAGGGCAAAGGCAAGAGCAGCCAAAAACAGCCATTTTAAGATTCGTTTCACAGAAAAGTCACCGTCCATCTGATTTTTTTATCAGTATGGACGGCAACTTCACAAATTATACAGTTTTGGCAATAAAAACCTGAGGATAGGAATCTTTCAGCATGGAACACATGACGGCAGCGATCTCAAATTCCGAAACCATGGCGAAAATTGCCGAGCCCGAGCCTGTCATGGCATAGCCCATAGCGCCGTAGGAGTTCATCACGGATTTGATATAGTTCATTTCCAAATGCTCCGCCGTGACCACCGGGTCAAAGACATTTACCAGATTGTGGGCAATTTTAAGCTGATCTCCCGCAAGGATGGCACCTTCCATGGCACTGTGGTCAGGGCGTTTGGCGATGGTGCTTTCGTCCAGCTTGCGGTACAGCTCCGGGGTGGAAACGGAAAATTCCGGCTTGCACACCACGAAGATGGTTTCCGGCATAGGGGGAAGGCTGCGGAGCTTTTCTCCCCGACCCTCCACCATGGCAGTGCCGCCGATGACACAGAAGGGAACATCGCTTCCCACCTGCGCTCCCAGCTCTGCCAGCGCGCCCATGGAAAGGGGATAACCGTAGTGCCGGTTCAAAGCCCGAAGTACGGCGGCGGCATCGGCACTTCCTCCGCCCATACCGGCTCCGGAGGGGATCCGTTTCAGAATACGGATGGTAAGCCCACCGGGGTCTTTGCCCAAAGCATCGCAGAAAACCTTTGCGGCTTTCCATGCCAGGTTGCTTTCATCCGTGGGGATATCGTCTCTGCCGCATTCCAAAGCCCAAGGTTCTCCTGTGCCCAGCTCCAGCTCGATGTCATCCCGGACGGAGATGGTCTGCATGATGGATTTGATGTTGTGGTAGCCGTCGGGGCGTTTGTCCAGAACATCCAGTGTTAAATTGATTTTCGCGGGGGCGTATTCCACAATGAGGGTACTCACTTGATCTTTCTTCCTTCCAGATAGTATCTTTTTTCTCTTGCGTGACCCATGGAGAAGGTCTTGCGGGGCAGAACGCCGTCAGCCACAACGCCCCGGAAAAGCTGGCTCTTTGCCATGGCGGGCAGCAGGAAACCGATGGCGTTTTCCTGTGCGGCAAGATTCTTCAGGTCATCGTCGCCGTGGATGTAGTCGATCTTGCCGGGATTCGCCGCCAAATATTCATCCAGGAACTGCTGCAAAACGCCTACCTCCAGCTGGCTGCGCTTTCTGTCTAAGTACACGGTGCCGGACTTTTCTCCCGCGAACCATTGAATGGGGTAGCCATCGGGAGCGCACCAGCTCTCCAGTGCCGCAAGCATGGCATGGGGGTCAGTCTCCACAACAACACGGTGGATGGGTTCAAAGTTCTGGGCTTCGTCGTGGATGTTTTCCAGCTCCACCAGAGCATAACGGGCAGGATGGGCAGACAGATCCACACCGGGATTCTTTGCCTTCAGCTCTTCATAGCAGCTCTTGGCGGTAGCGAGGGAATGATTGCCGTCACCCACAGCAAAGACCAGAGACGCACCCTCCAGATCGGCATACTTCTGGGGACACCGGGCAGTATAATCCGTAAGTCTTGCGTTAAAGGCTTCCACATCTTCTCCGGAAACCAGATAGCCGGTAATGCGGCCGCCGCCTTCCATAAGCTCGAAGTCATACAGCAGGGGAAGCTGGGTCTTCTTTCCCTCAATGGGCTCTAAGAGAACCTTTTCGTCATCGTCACACAAAAGAAGGATATGGGGCAGCTCAATGCTGGCATCTCTGCGCACACGCTGGCGGGGCGGGATGCGCTCGGTGACGGTGCGCTCCGTTGCCCGGATTGCAGAGGTGGCGTTGGGGCTGTAGTCATAGGCATCCAGATCGACCATGCCCACAAGACCTTTGCGGACAGAGCCATTATGCAGCACCCGCTCTACATAGATAAAGGAGTTGGGGTAGACCTTGAACAGATCTTTGTTGAGATAGTCGATCATGGCCTGATTGATGGTCACGATATGGGCGGCTTCCTGCTCTGTGCCCAGCTCTGCTTCAGGCAGGATGAGCTGAAGGGTAGAAGGGGCATCGCCGGCTTTTTCGGCAACACGGGCCCAATAGGCGGGGTCGGAAGTGAACTGATCACAGGCGATGACAGCCCATCGCTCCATGGAGTCTACCTGGGGCAATAAAATATCAGCAGGCAAAAAAGCGTTCATGGAGAAATCAACCTTTCGTGTCAAAATTTGAGTGTCCGGCACTCTGTGTTGTTATTATACACGACACAGGACAAAAAGAAAAGGGGATTTATGGGAAAAATCACAGAAAAATATGGGAAAGCCCCGCCGGTTGAAAAATTTTCCCTTGAGGGAATAGAAAGGACATTTCTGCGGTATACTAGGCGTATCCATGAAGAAAGGAAGGGACAAGATGGATACACTTGCGCTTATTTTATCTGTTGTGGGTGCCCTGAACTGGGGACTCATCGGCATTGCCCAGTTTGATCTGGTGGCATGGCTCTTTGGCGGTCAGACCGCGCTGGTCAGCCGGGTGATTTACGCTCTGGTGGGACTTGCTGGTCTTTGGTGCATCAGCCTGCTGTTCCGCAGACACAACCAGGTGGGCTTTTCTGAACAGTAAAAGCCCGAAAAAAGCCGATTGGGAAACATTTTGTGCTTCTCAATCGGCTCGTTTTATATGTATTTACGGAGTGGTCGGGTCTGTGGGAGCTTC
>JAZNYB010000183.1:0-16481 GCA_045594185.1 Faecousia sp.
CGCTCCCGGTCACGACGGCATGGTTCACATTTCCAAGCTGGAAAGCCACCGTGTGGAAAAGGTAGAGGATGTTTTGCAGTTGGGCGACATGACCTGGGTCAAGTTCATGGGCTTCGACGAGAAGGGTCGCGCCAACTTCAGCCGCAAGGATGCTCTGAAGGAACTGGCTGCCAATAAGTAAACGATCCAATTCAGCATAAAAAGACCTGCTCCGGGGGATTTTCAACCGCCCCTTGTCAGAAAATCGGAAAACAAAAAACGCAAGCAGTCGCTGCCGTTATGGTGGCGGCTGCTTTGGTTTGTATATAGAAATCCCCTCTAAAAACAGACTTCGCTCTGCTTTAGGGGGGAGGCAGGGGATTGATATTGTGGAGATATTATGGCGTGGGGTCTTCCAATAATTTCCGGGCGATCCCCCGGCGGGAAAATACCCGGTAAAGCACTGCTCCGCAGGTGAGCAGCACGGCGGCTTCCCCGATGAAAACATACAGTGCATTGATCCCATAGACAGCCCACTGAAAGCCTTGGGGTGCCAGAAAGACGGTCAGCTCCCATCCCACGATCACGGCATTGAACAGGGCAGGCATAAGAAGCCCCAAAACCGGCACGCCCTTCCAGAGAACCTTCCGCAGAAGCCACATGGCAGCACATCCGAGAAATGTTGCCAGAGAGCCTACCAGAAAATCCAGAGGCAGACTTTGCGCCCAGCTCAGATTGAAGATCATGCAACCCAAGGTCAGCCCGGGAACGGCGGCGGGGGTAAAAAAGGCGAAAACACACAGGGCTTCCGACAGGCGAAGCTGGATCGCCATGGAGGTGGAGTCGGGCCAGATCATATTTTGCAGGCTGGTCAGAACCACATACAGCGCAGCCAAAAGACCGCCGTGGACGATGAAGCGTACTTTTTTGGACATGGGTTTTCTCTCCTTGAAATCGAAAAAATAAGGGCAGAGTGACCCTCCGCCCATGAAAAAAACCGCAAACGCGGCCATCTGCCGCCCTGACAGCTACGCCGGCGGCTTTCCCTAGTTTTGTTTTAAGACAGGATGGTCACGAACTGTCTGCTATTAAGTTGCCCCTATTATATACCCCGGCGCAAAGTCTGTCAAGCGGTGGATCGCTTGCGTTTTCACAAAAAGCCAAAATAAGCTTCTGAATAAATCCCGCAAATAAGCTGTTGGGCTTTGTTTTGTTCTGAAAGCTTACTCTCGCTTCGGGACTTTCACCCTATAGAGTATACCCCCACCGGGCGCATGAAAAGCGGGCTCCGGGACACTTTTTCCCGAAACCCGCTCTTTGCGCTTCTTACTTACACCTTTTGATAGGTTTTCTCCAAAAATCTTTGGCTGTCCACAACGAACCGCTCATGGGTGCCGTTTCCGATCTCGCCCACTTCGTCATAGGCGACCACCCGGAAGGTGATCTTCTTGCCTTCCACGGCAGTGACCTCCGCTTCTGCCCGAACCTCCAGACCAACAGGGGTGGCGGCAGTGTGCTGAATATTCAGGGCAGTGCCAACGGTGGTCTTGCCCTCGGGGATGGCTTCCGCGATGGCTTCGCAGGCAGCGCCTTCCATCATGGCAACCATGCAGGGAGTGGCGAAAACCAGAAGCCCCCCGGAGCCTACTGCCTCGGCAGTATCCTCCCGCTCTACGGTGTTGTAAACGGTAGCTTTCATGCCTACGGTAATTTCCATAGTAAGTCCTCGTTTCTGTAAAATAAATCGGAATTTACCTAATTATGCCAGATTCAGCTTTTTCTTCAACATTCTGACAGACAGGATATAGCCGCCCACCAGGATCGCCACATTGATCCCTGTCTCCAGAGCGTAGCTGATGTCCATAACCGTGGCAATGGAGGTTTCAAAGGCGGTCATACCAATGGTGGTAGCAAAGGAAACCACACTGGTGATCACACTCACAACGCAGCTTGCGGCAAAATAGATGCCGACGGCTGCCAGAACCTTATACTTCCGGGAGAGGGTCGCGCCCAAGGTAATGCAGGTCGTGGTAAGGACGACAGAGGAAATCGTACTCAGGATGATCCTTAGGGGCATTACCACCCAGTCAATGGAGGTCAACCCCAACTCCTCTGCGTAAAAGTATCCAATCTCCTTCATCACTTCGCCGCTGAAGGCATCAATGATCTCCATGTTGACAAACTGCGTGGGATGCGTGCCGAACAAAAATATCACAACCAAACCCACGATAATCGTAACGGCAATGACGAGCTGCCAAATGACCATATTCAGCAGACTGGACAGGTAGATCCTATGGACATCCGTGGGGAGGGTGAAGGTGAGGTAGCCCTCGTCTGTAAATTTGTTTTTATAGAACTGCACCAGCAGCAGGATCTCTCCCGCCACAGCATAGGCGAAAATGGCGAAAATTGCCATAAACAGCACCGGAAGACCCGCCGCCACAGCGATGCCGACCAAATCGGAGTCGCTTTCCGCTCCAATGACCATGGCTTTGATGGCTACGGTCGCCAGCAGGAATACGCCTAAAACCACAATGGTCAAAAGCCCCAGAACACTCCTGGAGCTGCGAAACTCATACTTTAATAGTTTGGCAAACATTTGAACACCTCCCGGAAAAGCTCATCCAGAGATTTGCCCGTTTCCTCTCTGGTCTGCTCCACACTTCCCTGCCGGGCAATAAAGCCGTGATTCAGGAAAATAAAATCATCCAGTACATTTTCCACATCCGCGATGAGATGGGTGGAGATCAGCACCGTGGATTCCGGCTCATAGTTACCCACGATGGTGCTGAGAATGTAGTCCCGGGTCGCCGGGTCTACGCCGCCGATGGGTTCGTCCAACAGATACAGCTTTGCCCGCCGGGACATGACCAGAACGAGCTGCACCTTCTCCCGGTTGCCCTTGGACAAGGTCTTGAGCTTGGCTTTCAGGTCTACCCCCAGAGCAAAAAGCATCTGCTCCGCTCTTGCCCGGTCAAAGTCCCCATAGAAATCCTGGAACATATCAAGCTGCTGCTCCACACTCCAGCCCGGACGAAGATAGGTTCTGTCGGGAAGATAGGAAACCAGCGCCTTGCTTTCCGGGCCGATGTCCTTGCCGCAGACCTGAATGGTTCCCGCGGAGGGGCTTAACAGTCCTGCCACCAGCTTCAAAAGGGTAGTCTTTCCGCTTCCGTTGGGGCCAAGCAGACCCACGATGCGCCCAGGCTGCAGCTCCAGATTGATATTATAAAGAGCCGGCTTGTCAGGGGCATAATATTTGCTCAGCTCCCGCAAGGTCAATATATTACTCATTGCCCTTCCTCACTTTCTCCCAGGCGTTGCAGCAGCTCCCCGGCTTCCCGTGGACTTACGCCCAGACTTTTGAATTTTTCCATACATACCTTTGCCAGATCCTCCAGAGCTTTCTCCCGCATACAGGACAATATGGCATCATCCTCCGTTACAATGCGGCCTAATGTTCCCTGACTGACCAGAATGCCCTCCCGCTCCAGTTCCGTTAAGGCACGCTGCATGGTGTTGGGATTCACCCGGGCTTTTGTTGCCAGCTCCCGCACCGAGGGGATCCTTCCTCCCGGCACATATTCACCCGCCAGCACCGCTCCCCGGATGATGTCCATAAGCTGAATGTATACCGGCCCTTCGCCGGTGAGTTTCCAGTTCAATGGAGCACCTCCTTTCTGAGTGTATTAGTATAATAACACATTCATATGCCCCTGTCAAGTATTTGCCAGCGATAATGACAAATTTTGGTTTATGCGGCTGATTCACCGCCGAAAATTCATATCCATCCCCGCAGGGGATACCACAATCTCCTATGTATTCGCTATTCTCTAAAGAATGTACCCCTCCTTCGTCCGGGGAGACAAAGGAGAGGCAGGGAGCGGTTTGTGTTATCCGTTTTTCTGTGCCGGAAGCTGGACGGTAACGCGGAACAGCTTTTCCCCATCCGCGAAAGCCTGAATTTTGCCGCCGTGGGCATTCACGATAGCCTGCGCCACGGAAAGACCGATTCCGTAGCCACCGGTCTGGCTGTTTCGGGAAGGGTCGCCCCGATAGAAGCGGTCAAAAAGTCTGGAAAGGCTCTCCGGGTCAACAGGCTTTTCCGTGGAGTTCATCACAGAAAGCTGAAGCCATCTGCCCTGCTTTTCCAGAAGAAGCCGGATACTTCCCCCTTCAGGGGAATATTTCACGGCATTGTCCAGAAGCAAACAAACAAGCTGCCGGATCGCCTTGGCGTTACCCCAAAGGGAGAGCATACTCTGGATCTGGCAGGTAAAATCCTGCTCCTTGTTCTGGGCAAGCCCCCGGAAGGAGGCCGCGGTTTCCGTGACCACATCGGACAGAGGGAACAGAAGCATGGGGGTTTCCGCTTCCTCCATTCTGGCAAGGTACACCAGATCATTGGTCAGCTCAGCCAGCCGCCGGGTCTGCTGGCGAATATCCCGGACACATTCGTTGCTCCCCAGCTCCATTTCCAGAACCTCCGCATTGGCGTTGATAATGGCAAGGGGGGTCTTGATCTCATGCCCCGCATCGGTAATAAACCGCTTTTGCTTCTCATAGCTTTCCGCAATGGGGCGCAGAAGCCTGCCGGAAACGAACAGGATCACACAAAAAACAACGAGGTAGCCTGCCAGTGCCATAAAAATGCCGGCAAAGAGAAAATTATAAAAAGAATCCAGCGTTCTGCCGCAGTCCAGAAAGGTCATGCGGATCAGGCTGCCCTCCGTGACCTTGCGGTAACGAAAATGCTCCAGAAAGCCCTTGTCCTGTTTCTCCCGCAAAGCCCGGGCGGCGTAGTCCATCGCCTGAGCGGAATCCACGGCGGTGATCCTGCCTGTCTCTGTGAGGACAACAGTGCCATCCTCGTTGAGAAGGACGGAGAAATACCGGGACTCATGGGGGGTTTCCGGGGAAAATCTGTCCCCGAAGCCACCAAATCCACCCATGCCGTGCCCTTCCGGTGGCGGTGTCATATCGGGAAAGTCTCCCTTGTTCACAGACAGAATGTTCAACAGCTCATCCGCGTCGGAAACCACGGTGCGGTAATTGATGATATTCATGCCGGTGAGGATCAGAGCCAAAAGTGCCAGCAAGGACACCATGGACAAAACCACAAATTTGATTCGCAGCTTACGGATCATGTTTTTCCTCCAAACAATAGCCCACATTCCGAACCGCCCGGATCTGAATATCCCCCTCCAGAGCGGTCAGCTTCTTTCTTAAATAGGAGATGTACACCCAAACCACATTCATTTCCGCTTCCGTGTCGTAGCCCCAGATCTTTTCCATAAACCGCTCCACGGAAATGATCTGCCGGGGGTTCGCCATAAGCAGCTCCATCATTTGGTACTCCCGATTAGCAAGGCGGAAGCTGCCTGCAGGAGAGGACAAGGTAAAAGCAGCCCTGTCCAGCATTACATTTCCCAAACGCAGCCGGCTGTCCGGGGCATCCTGACTTCTGGTCATGGCACGAAGGCGGGCAAGCAGCTCCTTGGAATCAAGGGGCTTGGTGAGATAGTCGTTTGCCCCACTGTCCAGCCCCAGCACCTTGTCGTCCACCTCAGAGCGGGCAGTCAAAATCAGCACCGGCACCCGGTTCCCCTGCGCCCGGATCTGCTGTAAAACGGAGATCCCGTCCAGCTCCGGCATCATCACATCCAAAATCGCTCCGTCATAGACCCCGGTGGAAAGAAAGGTTACCGCATCCGCTCCGTTATACACCGCATCCACGGAATAGTTGCTTTTTTCCAATATTTTTACCAAAGCACGAGCCAGAGGCTTTTCGTCCTCCGCCAGCAAAAGCCGCACCACGCATCACTCCTTTGGAAACATTTTACGGTAGTAAGATTAAAGGAAGCTAAAATCCACGATCATTGTACCACAGTTTTTTCTCCCTTGCCACCGCTTTTCTCTGGAAAACGCAAAAAACCACCTGAAAAGGAGGTTTCTCCTTCTCAGGCAGTCTTTTTGTCCTGTTATCCCTTTATAAACTCCCCGGGGTCCATGAGTTCCCCGTTACAGGTCACGGAAAAGTGGACATGAGGCTCCAGTGCCTTTTCCGTCAGGGCGGTCTGTCCCACGGTGCCGATTGCCTGACCCATGGCGACAACTTCGCCGGGTTTGACCAAAGTCTCCGGGGAAAGGCTGGCGTAGGTGGTGACGAAGCCGCTGTCGTGACGAATGACTACGGTCGTACCCAAAACCTCATCCTCATAGACCGTGTAGACTGTGCCATCGGCTGCTGCCAGAACTTGTGTCCCCGGGGCGGCTTGCAGGTCTACGCCGTGATGCACACGCCAATCCTGGGTGGTGGTGTTGTAGGTCAGCTTGTCCGCGGCGAACACGCTCACCACCTCCCCCTCCACAGGCCACATGGTTTCCATGGTCTTTTTCTCCGTGGGGGCGGTGACTTTGGGGTTTTCCGTTCCGGGGGTCGTGCCGATGACCGGAACGGAGTCCTCGTCCTCCTGAAGAACGCTGTTTGTCTGCTTAGGGGCGGTATCCTCCACCACATTCAGGGGAACAGTGTCCTGCCCGGAGCCGTAGTATACATAGCCCGCCACTCCGATTGCCACGGCGCACAGAGCCAGGACGATGTAATAGCCCTTGTTTTTCCAGAAATTCCAGGTTTGTTTGCCATTGTTGTTGCTCATAGATAAGCACCTCCATTGGCAGTATGTCCCGGTTTTCCCAAAATATACCACAGATCAAAAAATATTCCCATGGCAAAGGGCAAAAAACACAGCCAGCAAGATTTTTGCTCCCGCAGGCTGTGTCATTTTTATAAAACCGGAGAAATCAGCCCTTTCTGCAATCCACCAGAGACACCCCAGTGACACCGGGAATGTTCTTCATCTCCGTGATCACGCCTCTTTTTTTCTCCGCAAAAGCAAGCTCATAGATGACCTCGGAATACTCCGGGTTTTCTGTCAGAGCGGAGAGCTTGTACTTCATTTTGCTCTGAGCAAGGGCTTTTTCGATCTGCTCCGTGGCATCCTCTCCGTTGCTTCGCACCACCAGAAGGAAGGTCTTTGCGCTGTGATCCAAAACCACCAGACTGACCACACAAATGACCCCAATAAACAAACAGCCAATGAGGGTCAGAAGATAGAAGCCCGCTCCCGCCGTAATGCCCGCCGCAACTGCCCAGAACATAAAGGCGGTGTCGGACGCGTCTTTAATGGCGGTACGGAAGCGCACAATGGACAGCGCGCCCACCATGCCCAAAGACAGAGCCAGATTGGAGGTAATGGTAAGCACGATCATGGCACTGATGGAGGTGACCAAAAGGAGGGTCAGCCCAAAGCCCCGGTTGAAGGTCACATTTCCGGCGGTGCTTTTGTAGATCAGCAGGATGAAAAGCCCTGCCAAAAGCGCGACTCCCAGCCCCAAAAGAATGTCAGCGGCGGTGAGGCTGGTGTCAAAGCCCTCTAAAACGCTGTTTTTAATGGCATCAATAATACTCATTTCTCTCGCTCCTTTTTACGGTATGAATTTTTCCCGGCACAGGGCGTATTTGGATACGGAAAGCTGCTTGCAGTCCACGGCAGTAAGCCTGCGGATAAAGGTGGGAAGAAACTGCCCGTATTTGATCTCCATAATGACACTGTTTTTGTCCAGCGCCGGAATACCGAAGCGGTTGGGGTCAAACAGTGCTTCCGGGTGGGGACGGATGGCTTCCAGACCGGTGTCAAAGGTGAGACGGAGATCCGTTCCGGGGAAGAAGAAGGCATCCCGCCGGTAGCGGACGGCAATGGTCGGTCTTAGGTCTGCGGCTTCCATTTGGAACACCAGCTCCCGCGCCTTTCCGGAAAAGCCCTCCCATTGACCGTGGCATAAAAGGGATACCTGAGAGGGGATAAGGGAGGCGGTGAATTTCTCCGTGAGAATCCCCCGCTTGTCCTTTCGCTCCAGCTTGATCACCCGGTCAGAGTGGTTATAGGCGCGGATACGGAACTTGGTATGCTCCGGCAAACCATCCAGCTTTTCGTACAGGGCGTTGTCCAATGGGTCGTCAAAGTATAAAGAAGTAATGGTGTAGCTGCCCTCTTTTCCGTGGGCATCCGGGGTCAGAAGCTGTGCCGCTCTGCTTTTGAGCAGGGCATACTGCCGGTAGTCAATGATGTATTTTTCTTCGTGTCTTGACGGCATCCGCCCACCTCCTTAACCTCCAAAGCCGTACTCCCGCATCTGCTGTGTGGTCAGATTAAAATAGTCCTGAATGAATCCCAGCATATACCGGTTTCGCACCGGGACATATTCCCGCAAATCATTTACACATTCCTTCCATGTGCTGTAGCTGCCATTCCAACGCTTGCAATCCTTTTTCATGTCCGCATCCATCAGTGCTTCCAGCTCATCCACTCTTGCGCAAATATTTTCCTCTGTCCAGATGCTGTTCATCTGCCATGCCATCCGCCGGATAAAGGCATCCTTAAATTCCGGGTTTTTCAGCAGTCCGCAGATGATCGCGTTGGAAACGGCGTTATAACCTCCGGTACCACCGGGGTATAAATGGTCTGCCACGGAGTTGTTATCCGCGTTCCACATCCCGAAGTCTGTGTCATACATGATCCATCTCCATTTATCCTCCGGGGTTTTGAAAAAACGAATGTTGTCAATGTCCGCATTGCCCACCCAAATTTCCCCGATGATAAAATCCATATAATTTTCAATGTCCACCTGAGAGCAGACATAATCGTAATGCTCCTGCACCGCCAAATTGTGGGTCTTGACATATTCCACCAGTGCCACATACTCCGGCTTGTCTGTGCCGTTGTAGGAGGTAATGGTCACATCCTCCGGGGCAACATTGTAGTTCCCGGCAACATAGTTTTCGTTCAGCTTCTCCCGGATGAAATACACACCCCAAAACTTTCCGTTGAGGTACAAAACCACCGGTCGGTATTTCTGCACCGCAACCGTGGTCTGCTCCGCAACCAAAGAGGTAATAAGGACATCTCTCATTCTTGCCCGGTAATAGTCCTGCCCTCCCGCGCGGAAGATGAAGGCTTCGTAGGTGTCCAGCCCCTCCTCCCCGAACAGGGGATAGTTCAGGCTGGATTCTCCGTAGGAGTCCCGGAAGAAGCAGGAAAAGGCTTTAATGGGCAGGGCTCTGGAAAACGCCCCAAAAATGCGGATGCCGCAGGGGACGGAAAAGCCCCCGCCGTCCTTTTCAAACAGGGATACGGTCGCCCGCTTTTCCCAGCTCTGCCAGTAGTTCGCTCCCTTGTGGGGAAACTCCTCCTCCGCGCCAGGTCCTTCCACATAAATTCCTGTTTCAAAATCCCATAAATTCGCCGGGTCGGTCACAAGGCTGGCAACCGGGAGGGTATCGCCTTCGTTTACCACATAGGTCAGGTCAACCACCGGGGAGGGCTTTTTCCCTTCCTCATAGGAGACGGCACGAATGACCGTGGTTTGGGTGACGCGGATAGGCCCGGTATAAAGGGTAGAACTCTTGCCGGGTCGCTGGCAGTTGGTGGTATAGTAAATATTTCCTGCCCCGGAAAGCTCTATTTCCAGAAATTCCACACCATCGTAAGCCCCCTGTAAGGTGATGGCGACCGGGGTTTGGGAAAGCTCTGCCGCAGAGCCGTTGGCTTTTCCGGGGGTGACGGAGGACAGGAGCGTAAACGCCGCTTCTTCTGCCGCCCGACCGTAGGACATATCCGGCTCTAATTCCGGCAGGTTTACATAATCTACGACCTCGTTTCCCCGGCTGAGATAAAGTGTCTCGCCGTCGGAGGAAAGGGTGAAGGGCAGGCGGGGCAGATCCTTTCGGAGATTGGTGGTTTTCTCCGACAACAGGGCGATCCAGTATTCTCCCGGCTTTAAGGTTTTTTCCGGAAGCTGATATTTCAGCAGATCCCCGCTATCGTCTGTTAAGTAATAGTCGCTCAAAGTGATTGCTTCTTCCGAGGCGTTATACAGCTCGATCCAGTCGCAGGTGGTGGCATAGCCGCCTTTGAGATAAGAGCGGTTGGCACTCATCATTTCCGAGATACGCAAGCCTTCGGGCAGCCGGCTCTCTATGTAGGAACGCTCCCCCTCCGGGCTGTTTTCAAAGCCCAGAGTCACTGCCCCGGTGGTATAAGCCCCATCCCAAAACCCGATGCTCTGCCATGGCTGGCTCAAAGCGCAGGAAACCAGAGAAGCGATTTTGTGGTTTGGAGCGGTGAGCCGGAGGGTATCGCTTGCGGAAAGGGAGAAGCCTGTCTCCTCCCGGGAGCAGAAAATGAGCAAATATTCTCCCGGGGCAAGGCTTGTTTCCGGCAAAGGGCAGGCATAGGGGTCGCCGCCGTCAGAGAGGAACCATCCTTTGGTGCTGACCCTTTCCCCGGAGCGGTTACAAAGCTCCACCACATCCCGGAAGTGTCCTTCATAGGGAACATCCCCGGAGGACAAAAGCACCTCATTGATCACAAGGGGGGCGTTTTCATCCATGCGGGAGGCATAAAACCGGGCAGAGCCTTCTTCGTCATTTCCAAATCCCAAACTCACAGCTCCCGGGGCGTATGCTCCCTCTGCTGTCCGCACCAGTGAAACATCCTCTCCGGGATACTCCACCGGCACAGCCGTATAAGAGCCATCCCGGTTGGTCAGGCAAAGGGTATCCCCTGTGGTCAAACCAAAATTGCAGTGGATTTCCCCGGTTTGCCCAATATAGTTCTCCCCATCGCAAAACACAAGCATATAGTCCCCGGCGGGAAGGATCACTTCCGGCAAGCGGTACTGAAAACGATCCGAAAGGCTGTCGGAGAGATAATATTGGCTTAGAAGAATATCCTCCCCGGAATCGTTATAAAGCTCCGCTATATCCCAAAACCGTCCCTGTTCGTCCGGCAGGCTGGATACATTTTGGGTCAAAATTTCGGAAATCACCAGCTTGGGGGTTTCGTCCACCCTTCCTTCCCGGAAAGCCCTGAGCCCTTCTTCGTCATTGGAAAAGCCGGGGCTGGCATCATAAGACAGCGCATACTCCTTCCCCTGCAAGACCATGACCTGATCCGGGGCGGTGGGGATGGTGTTGGCTTGGGTCATTACCTTTCCGTGGGCGTTTACAAGCTGCACGCAGTCTCCCCCGGAAGCCCCCAAAGTAAAGCCGGTCAGGTCGTCTCCCAGAAAAATCAGGAAATACTCTCCGGGGGCAAGGGTCAAGTCCTCAAAGGGCTGGCTTTTTCCTTTGCCGTCGGTGAGGTAACAGCCTTGCAAACTCACCGCTTCACCGCCGTTGTAAAGCTCGATGTAATCCCGGTGGCGACCGTCGTTGTCCGCAATGATGCTGTCATTTTTGGCGCAAAGCTCTGTGAATACCAAAGCGGCTTCCAAAACCGGGGCTTCATTGGGCCGTGTTTCGTCCGGGGAGCTTTCATCCAGAGACAGCCCCCATATTGCGGCGCATACCAGACAGACCAGCAGCACAAGGGCAAGGATCATATGTTTCTGTTTCATGGCAAAACTCCTTTGCCTGATTGATGTGTTGCAAAAAGTATACCATATAAACAGGGCATTTTCAACAAAACAGGTTTTTTTGTGGAAGAATGTCCTGCTCGCCCTTGCAAACGGAGCGAAAAAACTCCCGGATCGCCTGAAAACAGGTTGTCCGGGAGTATTGGGGAATCTATTGTGCTTCCGTAAGCCGACGGCGCGCTTCCTGAGCATCCCACAGCTCCTGCAATCGCCCCAACGGGTCTTGGCAGTGGAGATCTTCTTTTGTTACAGCATAGATGTTAAAGGATCTCTGAGGAGAGACGATGTTAAGCTCAAGCACATAGTAACCAACATTCGCTTCCGTCAAAAGCCGGTCTATCTCAATAAGATGCTCCAGTGCTTTTTCTATATGAACATTTTCCTCTTCGTCCCAAAGTGTTATTTCAACAGAACCGTAGGCATTGCCAAAAGCATGATCAAACGCCTGATCCAGTATCAGATCCTCCTGAACAATACCCTTGGGGGAGGAACGCTTGCTTATGGATTCCTCAGTGCTATACCGGCAGAGGCTTCCCACAAGCCAACGGGGAGACAGTGGGGTTAGGGCGTTTTCAACCAGTGAATCATACGCATCCTCCAACCGGTCAAAGGTATTGTATCCGTCGAGAACATCCGACTCATACATATCAAAGGACAGCTCGTGGGTGTCGTCCTCATAATACAAAATGAAATGGGTATCCTCGCTGGAACGGCTTTGCACATTTACATCAAAGGTGCCAAATTTGGAATTATGAAAGGCTTCCTCCAGTTCAAAATCATTGCCGGGGTATTGCTCATCCAGGTACGCGGCGGCTTTATCCTCAATGATAAACTTTGCCACAAAAGCGTTTTTCAGATCCCCCAAACCAAGCAACAGGCACAAGATGCCGGGGACGATCACAAATATTAAGACCACGCCTATGAGAACGAAGCGGATGATTCCACCCACAGTCATTTTCTTCTTCACAGGATCACCTCCTGAAACCAGTATACAGTATTAGAACAAACAAGTCAATCCCGGAGAATCCCCGCACTTTGCTTATTCCCTTCCCAAAACCTCTGCCCGATGCAAAAGGGCAGCTTTTTCATTTTCCAGAACGCCGTCTGTGACCTCGTCCAGAAGGAGTCCCAAGATCCTCCCAAGCTCCGGCCCTTGTGGGATGCCCAGACGCATAAGGTCACTGCCCCCAATCACAAGGTCGGACACCTTCATGCAGGGCTTCTCCAACAAAATTTCTTCCAGCCGTCTCTGAAAGCGGTCAAAATCCTCCCATCCCGGGGATGTGCCCTTGCTTCCCTCGTCCGCCCTGTCCAGTGCCATCAGGTCATAAAGGAGGGGCTGCCCCAGCTTGCGCAGAAGCCTGCGAATGGGCTTGTCCCCATCCAAATGACCCAGATCCCGGGTCAGTCCGTGGTTGGCAATAAGGGTGCAGACCTCCTGCCGCAGGACTTTAGGACTTTTCAGGGACAAAAGGATGCTTTCTGCCATTTCCGCTCCCACCTTGGCGTGTCCTTTGAAGTGACCCACGCCCTTTTCGTCCACCGTATAGGTCTGGGGCTTTCCCACATCATGAAGCAGTGCCGCCCAGCGCAAGCTCAGCTTTTTGGGCGCGGCTTCCACAGCGTGAGCGGTGTGGGTAAAGACATCCCATGCGTGGTGGGGATTGTTTTGCTGAAATCCCATGATGGGCGCAAGCTCCGGGATCGCTGAAGCAAGAACCGGGGCAAAGGTGAGAAGGTCCTCCGCTTTCGCCGCCAGCAAAAAGCCGCACAGCTCCGTATATACCCTTTCTCTTGCCTGCAAGGACAGGGTGGGAGCCAGACGGGTCATGGCGTTCAGGGTTTCCCCTTCCACGGTCAGACCAAATCGGGCGGCAAAGCGGATACCTCTTAAGATCCGCAGCCCATCCTCCCGAAACCGCTCCTCCGGCACGCCCACTGCCCGAAGGATCCCGGCTTTTAAGTCCTTTTCCCCGCCCCATGGGTCAGCCAAGCCCCTTCGGGGACTGTAAGCCATGGCGTTGACCGTAAAATCCCGGCGGGCAAGGTCTGCGGCAATGCTTTTTTCAAAGTGTACCCACTGGGGATGGCGGGCATCGGTGTACCCTCCCTCGGAGCGGAAGGTGGTGATCTCCACCAGCTTTCCCCCGGAGACAACGCCTACAGTTCCGTGCTTTTCTCCGTTCAGCACCAGATCAAAGTCCGCAAAGAGGGCTTTCATTTCCTCCGGGGAGGCATTGGTGCAAAGATCCCAGTCGTGGGGAGCTTGCCCCAGAATACTGTCCCGGACACAGCCGCCCACTGCCCAACATTCAAAGCCGGCATCTTCCAGACGGTTCATCAGATTCAGGGCGTATAAGGGAATGTTCATGGGGGTCACTCCTTTCCGAAACCGGCGATCCATTTTGCCGGGAAGCTGTGTGATTTTTATGGCTTTTCCCAGCTCAGCACGGTCTGCCGCAGATCCTCCAGATCCAAAACGCCATAGGCAAAGCCTTTTTTGACCAATTCCTCCGGAAGATACTCGTCGTATTTGTCAAACAGGGGCAGCTCCTTGGGATAGATCAGCTCCATGGGATCCGGTTCCTTTTGAATCTCCTCCTGTACCACCCGGAAGAAGCCTTCCTCGTCTGCCTGCATGGTAAACTGCATATAGTATGGTCGGGCAGAATCCAGATTTTTAAGTCCCAGACGACCGGCGCATTTGATCTTCAAAAACCGCTCCAAGGCAAGGAAGCCATAAGTCCCCACCCAAGGAAGCAGACACCACATATTGCCCCCCAGATTGATGAGGGGTTTTTCTCCCGCCCCGGAATGGCAGGCGGTGAACCGGGCTTGCTTCAGTCTTGCCACGGCATTTTTCATCAAATAGGAATACTGCTTTTCTTCCCGGAGGACTTCCCTCATTCTTCTTAAAATCTTCGTGTGCAGATCCCCGGGACATTGCCCAAAATAGGCGGGAATACTTCCCCTGACCTGCTCGCAGTAGACCAGATGCCGTTTGTGATCCACCTCCAGAACCAGCCACACATGACCGGCAATGGCAAGCTTTTCTCCCACCGGGGGCGGCATACACACTGTGCCCAGCTCCTGAGACTGGCTGCGGACGGTGTACTCCTCGCTCTCCTGAAAAACGCCGTAGAACTTAAAGGAGTTGACGACCCGCTCTCCTGCCAGACCGAGGATCAAGCCACCCTGCTCCGTTTTTTGAATGTGATCCGTCTCAAGGAGATGGCGCAGCAGGCACTTATAGTCCTCCTGAGACACCCTGTGGAAATAATGAAGCCGCAAAACCCGATCGGCAAGGGCCTTGGGAGACAGCTCCCCGCAGGAGGCAAGGGTGGACATGGTCTGGTGATACAAAAGGCTGTAGGGGAGTCGATCCAGTCTGGGCGGCTCTACCCACCGCTCCTCCAAATAAAGCTGCACCAGAGCGATCCCCTGCAACAGCTTCCACGGGATCGTAGCCGGGAGCATGGCTCTTGCCTCCGGCTCATCCTCCCGCATGACGAACCACATTTCCGAAGGGTTGTCCCGCCGCCCGGTGCGCCCCATGCGCTGCAAAAAGGAGGATACAGTCCAGGGAGCGTCAATTTGAAAGGCTCTCTCCAGCCGCCCGATGTCGATGCCCAGCTCCAAGGTGGAGGTGGTGACGGTGGTCATATACAGGCTGTCATCCTTCATCACATCCTCCGCTGTCTCCCGGTAGGAGGCGGAGAGATTTCCATGGTGAATGAGAAACCGATCCGGCTCACGCTTGCGCTCGCAGTAGCCCCGCAATGTGGTGGTGATGGTTTCACATTCCTCTCTGGAATTGACAAACACCAGACACTTTTTTCCCTTGGTATGCTCAAAGATATAGCCCACACCGGGGTCGGCGTTCTCCGGGGCCTCGTCGGTTTTTTCCTCCAAAACCGGGAGGGCTTCCGGGATCTGCTTCCCCTCTGCCGCCTGGGTGTCCTTCACATAAAAATGCTCCATACTCAGCCGCCAGCGACCGCCCTTGGCTTCGGTCTTGGGGATCAGAGTCCTGCGCCCGGTACCCATGGATAGAAATTCCCCGGTCTTTTCCGGGTCACCCATGGTAGCAGACAGTCCAACGCGCCGGGGATTCACCCCAGCCAGCCGGGACAGCCGCTCAATGAGACACAGGGTCTGCCCGCCCCGGTCACCCCGGAGCAGGGAGTGCACCTCGTCAATGACCACAAAACGCAAGTCTCCAAAAAGCTTGGGGATGGCATCGTGCTTGTGCAGAAGCATGGCTTCTAAGGATTCCGGGGTGATCTGCAATATCCCGGAGGGCTTTTTGAGAAGCCGTGCTTTATGGCTCTGGGCAACATCTCCATGCCAGTGCCACACCGGAATGTGTCCTTCTTCGCACAGATCCGTGAGTCGGGCGAACTGGTCGTTAATGAGGGCTTTTAAGGGGCCAATGTAGATACAGCCTACAGAGGCAGGGGGATCTTCGGAAAACAGGGTGATAATGGGGAAAAAGGCGGCTTCCGTCTTGCCGGAGGCTGTGGAGGCGGTGAGGAGTAAATTTTCATCCGTATTGAAAATGACCTCTGCCGCCGCCACCTGAATACCCCGAAGGTTTTCCCACCGGTTTCCGTAGATATAGTCCTGCACAAAGGGGGCATAACGGTCAAATACACCCATAGGCTACCCCCTTACAGCTCAAATTCCGCAAACTCCCGGTCTGTAGCTTCCTCCTGCACAGCATTTTGGGCATAGGTAAACGCCCCGCTTCCCAGAAGCTCACGCACCTTCATGCCGGGATTCTGCATCACAATGTCCAGCACCTCAATGAAGTCCCGGATGATCTCTCTGGGGGTAATGTGGGTGTCAGCCCCCACTCTGCCAAACTCGATCTCCAAAAAGTCCACCATATCCTGCTGGGTGACGATTTGGGCATACTCGTACAAGCCCGCATGGATGTCTGCCAGCTTTTCAATGAGGATCAGCATTTCCTCATGGGTCAGGGGCAGCAGCCGGATCACCGGGGACAGCAGATTTTTATGCTC
>JAZNYB010000184.1:0-13043 GCA_045594185.1 Faecousia sp.
GATGTAGTAGTAATACTTGCCATCCTCCAGATAGATGCCTGTCTTGGTGGTGTCGGTAAGGATCATCTTGCCGTCATCCGCGAAGATGTAGAAGCCTTCCTCGGTGATTCCGTTGGTGTTGGTGACCCAGTAAGAACCGATGGCTGCGTAACCGCCGGAACGGATGTAGTAGTAAGAACCGTCCACAAACACCAGACCGGCGGCGTACTGAATCTCATCATTCAGATAATAATAGTACAGCCCATTTTCCAGATAAATGCCGTTCTTTGCGTCGGGATTTACAGGCTCGGTGGGCTCGGGCTCGGTGGGCTCGGGTTCTGTGGGCTCGGTAGTCTCGCCGTCCGTCAGCTTCCAGAACTCCAGGGTCTGCCCTGCAATGTTGGTGTTAATGGAGGTGTAAGCTCTCCAGTCCTGACTGTTGTATACACCAAGATAGCGGGTGGTGCTGCCAGTATCGACAACAGTCAGATAGCTGTCCGTGATATTCCAAACAGCCACAGTGCCGCCCACACGGATACCGTTATTGGAAGCGGTGCTGTACAGATAGCTTTCTCCCGCCATGATGTGATAACCGCCCTCAACAGAGACGATGCTCCAGGAAATTTCAGAAGCATGGGCAGCGGCGGTAAGTGTAGTGCCGGAGATGATGCCTGTAATGTCTGCAAGAGGCTGCTTGCTGCTGCCTTCTCCCACATTGGGAAGCACCCAAGTGGTGCCATCCTTGGTCATGGTAATGGCGATGGTATCGGAGGATTGGATGTCCGCAAAGTCAACCTTTTCCCACTGGCTTTCTCCGGGGACTTCCGGCTCTGCGGCTCCGATCAGTCTGCCATCCACGCCGAAAATGTAATCACCGGCTTCCATGAGGTCGTTGGTCTTGGTGATGGTATACTCTCCGGTAACGGCAGCGCCCTCCGGGGTAATATAATAGTAATCCTCATTGATGCGGATAAGACCGGCATCGTATCCAAGTGTGCCGTCAATGTAGTAGTACAGACCGCCCTTTTCCGCGATGATGCCATTTTTCACTGTGGCTTCCTCGTCGGCAATATCCCTGTAAACATTATAAGCTCTGCTTTCATTGGCAAAGCCCACGGAAACCACTGCTGCGGGTCTGGAAATATCCAGCGTGCCAACATAGGCAAGGGTCAAAGTACATTCGCTGTTGGCTGCCAAAATGTCTGTGCCGGAGTAGAGAATGTAAGAGCTGTCGGCGGCAAGCTCTACTGCGGTTTCCCGGGAAAGACCATCTCCCAAAGTGCCTGCCTTAATGGTAAGACCGGCTTGAGGCTCAATGCGAATCCAGTCAAAGGGCTGCGCAGGGTCGGAATTGATGATCTTTACGGTCATGCTCTTGACGGACTGATCGTAAATGACCTTGGCGTAACCAAACTGACTGTTGCGGTAATGGGCAATACCCAGAAGGTAATCCGCATAGGTCATGTCCTTCAAAATTCCCCGCACTGCCTCCACATCTGCCATAAGCTGGGCAGAGGTCACACTGTCGCAAGCACCCAGACCCAAGACCACCATGTTACCAGGCTCGATCGCCGCCTTTGCTACCTCCGCTACCCAGGCGGAGTCCTTCCCCAGTGCCTGAGAATATGCCTTGGGACAGACATAGTCCAAAAGACCGGGATAGTCCGCAAAGTTGTTGCCGTAGTGCAGACCGCCATAGCCTTCATCCAGCGCGGTTTCCGGCTGGAGGGCGGCAGATACGATGATCGCTGAATTAACCGCTCTGGCAGCTTCAGAAACCATAATGGCGTAGTCTACAATATTGTTGCGCCGATATTCCGAAATGAGCTGGGCATCGGCATTTCCCCCATGGTACTGGTCGAAAATATAATTGCCGTCAAGGGTATCTCCGGTGTCCAGATTTTCGGCGTAGCAGGTTTTGTCAATGAGGTATTTTACATTGTCGATCGTTGCGCCCATTTCCTCCAGATTGGCGTAATCCGTTTCGCTCCAGCCGTTGGTCAGGGTATCGTAGCCCAGTCCGTCCAGGTGGATGCCGTCTATTTCGTAAGCGGCAAGCTCCGCAACGATGGCGCACATATATTCCACATATTCCCAGTTGTAGGGGTCAATGTAGGTGGCACTCCGGGTCCCGGTGTAATGGGTCATGGCAGCATCGGGATTTGCGGCTATATAAGCGGCATCCTCCAAGCTGTAGATCCATGCGTGGACACGGAGGTTGTGGGCGTGTCCGGCTTCGATCATTTCAGCTAAGATATCCCGGTCAGTCCGGGCAAGGCTGCCGGTATACTGGGTGGACAGATAATCCAGCTTGCCGTCCGTTCCCTTGACCAGGAGGTAAATGTCCGTAATGCCCATTTCTTCGCAGCGGGCAGCGATGGTTTCTGCCCCGACTTCCGCCACGGTTTCTCCCAACACCCATTCGGCTACCATTTGGAAATCGTCCAAAGGAACGACCGTTGTGCCCTCCTGCTCCACCTTGGTGATCTCGCTGGCCCAGGTGTTGCGGAGCTGGTAGTCTGTACCATAGAAGCTCAAGGCGGCTTTTACATCCACAATGTCTCCCACCTGAATATCCCAGTTGGTGCCGTCGGTCTTGTCCACAACCGCCTTGTACAAAACGATGCTGTCAGTTCCGTCGGAAAGGGTGATATTGGGCCGGGTATAAGCACCGCCGTTGTCATCAAAGGCAGTGACCTCCACTCCGGTGAGCCGGATGTAGGAGCAAATGTCTCCATCGGTCAGCTCCCCGATGGTTCTGTCCTTGGGGATCAGCTCCACACCGCCGGAGAGGGTATAAGTGGCGGAGCTGAGCTGGGGAAGTCCATTATAGGTGGCTCTTGTGCCTACGCCCAAAATGGTGTCTCCCAGAGTGATATCCGTGGGGGCTGTATCCATGCGGACACAGATGGCGCCGGTGTCATCCTGAATAAAGATATTTTTGCCGTCCACCAGAGTGACAGCACCCTCTACGGCGAAGCTCGTTCCCTCTGCTCCTGCCAGAGCTTCGCTGATGGGAACCATGGAAAGCACCGGGGCTTCCGTGGGAGCGATTTCAGAGGGCTGGGGCTCATCAGGATCTACAGAGGCATCGGCATCCAGCACCCAGAAATCCAGTGTTTGGTTGGCAATGTTGGTGGTGGTGCTGGTGTAGCATCTCCAGTCCAGTCCTGTGATGTAGACACCCAGATACCGGGCAGTGCCGTTGGGGTCAGGGGCGGTGAGATAGCCGTCTACCACATCCCAAACAGCAGTGGTGCTGCCAATGCGAACGCCGTTGTTGGCGACGGTGATATACAAATATTTAGACCCGGTGGTGATGTGATAACCACCCTCTGTGGAGGTAACTGTCCAGGAAATGGCGGCAGGCTCCGCGCCGGTGGCAAGGGTCGTTCCAACGATAGTGCCCTGAATACTTGCCAAGGGCTGATTCTTGGTGCCTTCGGCGGTGTTGGGCAGAATGTAGGTAAGGCTTCCCTTGGTCATGGTGATGGCCACGGTATCCGTAGACTGAATGTC
The DNA here is from genome assembly GCA_045594185.1 of Faecousia sp. Lineage (GTDB taxonomy): Bacteria > Bacillota > Clostridia > Oscillospirales > Oscillospiraceae > Faecousia. The sequence goes on from JAZNYB010000184.1 coordinate 3,499, forward strand.
AGACAGCTCAGTCTTGACCCACGCGCCGGTGTCGGGAGCTTCTGTCACCTCCGGCTCTGTAGGCTCTACCACCGCGCCGGCATCCAGCTTCCAAAATTCCAAAGTCTGACCGGCGATGTTACTGGTACCGGTGCAGGTCTTGTAGCAGCGCCAGTCGGTGCTGTTGTATACACCCAAATAGCGGGTCGCAGCGGTGGAGTCCGGAGAGGACAGGTAGTTATCGGTCAGATTCCACACAGCGGCGGTGCTGCCAATGCGGACACCGTTGTTGGCAGCGGTCACATAGAGATAGCTCTCCCCTGCCATAATGTAGTAACCACCTTCCGTGGCGGTGATCGTCCAGCCAATGGCGGCAGACTCCACATCGGCAGACAGTGTAGTGCCGCTGATGGTGCCGGTCACATTTGCCAAAGGCTGTTTCTTAGTACCCTCCGCCGTAGTGGGCAAGATCCAGGTAGTTCCATCCTTGGTCATGGTGATGGCAATGGTATCGGTGGACTGGATGTCAGCAAATTCCACCTTTGTCCAGACCGATCCGGCAGCAAAAGCTCCCATGGGAACGATGCTCAGAACCATAGCCGCGATCAGCAGCCAGGAAAGAACTCTGCGGAAATTGGTATGTTTCATAGTGACCCTCCGTTCCTTTCTGCCCGGGGCGCAGAAATTGAAGCATAGACTAAATCATTATAAATATAGCACAGTTTTGCTTTTAATTCCAGCGATCAGGGGCAATTTTTGGGCTTGAGGGAAAAATTCGGAAATTCCCATAAAAACGGACTGAGAAAATTGGATATTCCGCAAGCCGAACCTTAAAAGACCATGAAAAACCCCCGGGTGTTACCCCGGGGGCAAGGTTTATGGAGTCAGAGAATCAGGCAGAACAGATCACAGAACCATCTTGCCGTCTTCACCGAAGGTGTAGAAGCCTTCAGCCATGAGGTCGTTGGTGTTGGTCACATAGTATTCGCCAATGGCGCAAGTGCCGTTGGAGCGGACATAGTAGTATGCGCCGTCGATCTCTACCAGACCGGCACCGTACTTCACGACACCGTTCTCATAGTAGTACAGAACACCGTCCACATCCACGATACCGCTGGCATCCACGATCATGGTGCCGTCGGCACGGAAGGTATAGAAGCCTTCAGCCATGAGGTTGTTGGTGTTGGTGATGTAGTACTCACCGGTAACAGCCTGACCGTTGGAGCGGACATAGTAGTAATTGCCGTCAACCTCCACCAGACCGGCAGCGTACTGGATCAGACCATTGGCATAGTAGTACAGCGCGCCGTTTTCTTCCACGATGCCGCTCTTCAGACCGCCGTCTACGATGGGAGGATTGACCATCTTGCCGTCAATACCGAAGGTATACAGGAAGGGCTCAACCAGACCGTTGGGGTTGGATACCCAGTATTCGCCAATGGCCAGATCGCCGTTGGTACGGACATAGTAGTAAGCACCGTTGACCTCTACCAGACCCAGACCAACCTGCAGCTCGCCTTCAACATAGTAATGCAGCAAGCCATTTTCGGGAACGATACCGTTCTTTACAGCGGGCTCAGCATCGGTAACATTCTCATAGACATTGTAAGCGCGGCTCTCGTTGGTCATGTAGATACGAACCAGAGCAGCGGGCTTGGACTCATCCAGCTCGCCTTCATAGGTCAGAGCCAGAGAACCAACGGAGTTGTAGCCCAGAATATCAGTGCCGGAGAAACGGACACTGGTGCCGTCCTCGGACAGGGTGGCGGTTGTGGAGGGATCGTAGCCATCAACAACGGCGGCTGCCTTAATGGTCAGACCTTCCTGCAGCTCGATCTGTACCCAGTTGTAGGTGTAGCTCAGGCTGGGGTTGATGTTCTTAACAACGATGGTCTTTTCTTCCAGATCGTAGGAAACCTTGGCGTAGCCGAAGTTGGCATTGCGGAAGTGAGCAATACCCATAACATTGGCGGCATAGGTCTCGTCATCCAGCAGACCGCGGACAGCCTCGATGTCGCTCATGAGCTGAGCGGAGGTCATGGGATAGCCGGACATCAGACCCATAACGACCTTGTTGCCCTGGTCGATAGCGCCCTTGGCACTGGTAGCCATCCAGGAGGAGCTCTGACCATAGGAGCTGGTGTAGGTCATGGGAACGATGTAGTCATAAATCTCGGCAGCATCTTCGTAGCTCTGACCATAGTGCAGATTACCGAAGGCGTTGTCGTAGGTGCCGGGAACCTGAGCCTGCTCGGGCATGGTAGCGGCAGTGAACAGCAGGTTGGGGTTGACAGCCAGCATAGCTTCCTTCAGAGCCTTGGCGTAAGTAGCAACCACGCTGCGGCGATACTGAGCAACGATCAGAGCATCGGCGTTGCCGGCGTTGTACTGATTGAAGATGTAGTCGCTGTCAACGGTGTCGCCCTCTTCCAGATTGGCGGAGTAGAAGGTCTTGTTGATCAGGTACTTGATGTTGTCGATGTTGCCGCCCATGGCTTCCATGTTGGCAAAGTCAGTCTCGGACCAGCCGTTGGCCAGATGGTTGTAACGGATGTAGTCCAGATGGATGCCGTCGATGTCGTAAGCAGCCAGCTCGGTGACAACCTTCTTGGAATATTCCAGATAGCCCTCGTTGTACAGGGCGATGTTGTTGTTGTCACGCTCACGGACATAGTGCCACTGGCCGGCTTCGGGATAGGAAGCCTTGTAAGCCTCGTCCTGACCGGTAACGATCCAGGCGTGGATGCGCAGACCGTACTTGCGGCAGGCATCAATCGTCTCCTGCAGAACATCACGGTCGGTTCTGGAGAGCAGATCGGTGAACTCAGTGTTCAGCCAGCTCAGCTTGCCGCCGACACCCTTAACCAGCAGGTAAATGTCGGTAACGCCCATCTCAGCGCAGCGGGAAACGATCAGCTCGGCGCCGTCTACGCCGTACTCGGCAATAGTAGAGCCCCAAACCCATTCGCCAACCACATCAAAGTCCTTCATAGTCTCGGCAGCGGGAGCTTCGGCGCAGGCCACAGTCAGGCTGTCCATGCGAACCTGACCGCCGCTGAGAGTGACGGTAACTTCGGCAGCAGCAGTGGGCAGAGTGTAGGTAACCACAGTGTCCTCTGCCACAGCATCAGCACCAATGGAGTTTACCAAATTGGTTGCGTATGCCGCGGTGTTGCAGGCAAAGACGATCTTGGTGATCTCGCCCTTGGCGCAGGAAATGGTGAGGGTAGAATTCTTATAGAACCGTACGGGAGCTGCGTAGTCAGCGATGTTGGAGGTGGAAGAACCCTTTTCGTTTACGACCTTGACACCGTTCTCTTCCCAAACCTGACGCTCGGTGGAGAACTCGGTGCGCTTTGCGGTATCGTCAAAGGTCAAAGTAGCCTCCGCGCTGTCATCGGGCTCAGCGGGTGCTTCGGTGGGAGCGGGCTCCTCGGTGGGCTCCTCGGTGGGCTCCTCAGTGGGCTCCTCAGTGGGCTCCTCGGTGGGCTCCTCGGTGGGCTCCTCAGTGGGCTCCTCGGTGGGCTCCTCGGTGGGCTCCTCGGTGGGCTCCTCGGTGGGCTCCTCGGTGGGCTCCTCGGTAGGCTCCTCGGTGGGCTCCTCGGTAGGATCAACCTCAGCACCGGCAACATAAGTAACAGCCAGACTGCTTACACGAACCTGACCGCCGCTCAGGGTAACGGTAACGGCATCCTGAGCCTCTGCCAGAGTGTAGGTAACCACAGTGTCCTCTGCCACAGCATCAGCACCGATGGAGTTTACCAGATTGCTTGCGTAGGTTGCGGTACCGCAGGTAAAGACGATCTTGGAGATCTGACCGCCGCAGGAAACCGTAACCGTGGAGTTCTTATAGAACCGCACAGGATTGGAATAGTCGGCGATGTTGGATGTGGACGAACCCTTTTCATTTACCACAGTGACACCGTTCTCTTCCCAAACCTGACGCTCGGTGGAGAACTCGGTCCGCTTTGCGGTATCGTCAAAGGTCAGTGTGGCCTCGACGGGGTCTGCGGCAAAAGCTACTGTGGGCACCAGGGAAAGAACCATGGCGATCGTCAGCAGCCAAGCCAGAAGCTTGCTTGTTTTTCTCATAGTGATCCTCCTTTGTATTTTCCGCTTGCGCGGTTGAGTCGTGGTAAATATAGCACATTTTCCCAAAGGATACCAGTGGGAAAGGTCGTTTTCTCCCGGGAAACAAAAAATTTGTGGATTTCGCTAAAAATGAACCCACAAAATTAGGCAAACCGCAACCGGAATTTCCTTAAAAAAACGATGCCATCCCAAAGGGACAGCATCGGGGGAAAATCGTTTCAGTCGATATCTTTTTTTATGGTTTCCGGGGGATTGTCCAGCAGCTCCGGATGGGCAATAAGCCGCTTCATGTATTTGAGAACCGCACCGTAGGTAAAGCCGTCGCAAATACGCTCGTCGGTGTTAAATTTCAGATCCATGTATTTCCGCTGCACCACTTCGCCGCTGTCCGTGATCTCATTGACATTGCGCTTGCAGCCCAGAGCGATGAACACAGGCAGGTTGCCGAAGTCATAGAGGTGGTGGTAAATGGCGGGGATGCCCAGAGAACCCATGGAGGTGATGAACATAGTTCCATGGAAGGGGCTGACCTCCAAAAGGAACTTGGGCAGCAAGCCGAAATAGTCCAGCAGCTTCAACAGCCAGACCACAAATTTCAGCGCCACACCGGGAATAAAGCTTAAATATTGGGCAACATTGTCAAAGTCGCTGTCCAGAGGGGAGTTTTTGACCTCCTCCACCAGCTTGTCAAACTTCTCATAAATATCCTTCGCCGTATCGCCGGGGTGGAAATGGGCTTTGATCACGGAATCCGGGGCTTCAATGGTCATTTCCTTTTTCACGGTGATGCAAACCTGAATATCCTCCCCCCGGGAATAGACCTTCTGCCCGGATAAGAAGCGGTTGATCTCCGGATACTTGGCGATCGCTCTGGCATAAGCCGCCAAAACCACATGGGTCAGACCGAAGCCGGTGAGTCCCTCTCTGCGCTTTTGCCGCACATACCGCTCCGCGGCGGAGATCTCAAAGGAGAAGGACATCATGTTGTTGGCTTCATTCCGATGCACCATGAGATAGGGGGAGAGCTGCGCCATGGGAATAAGGGTGCGCACTCTGCGCCCATCGGAGCGGTCGCCCCAGATGGGATGATATTTGCCGTCGCTGTGGATCCGGGTGGCAAAGACACCGAAGATCAAGCCCAACATAAACAGGGCATCGGGCAGGAGCAGATATGTAGAGTCCGCAAGGAAGCTCCAGCTCAGGCTCTCCCGGTTATCAATGCCCCGCATAGCTATGGGGATCAGGTACACAAAGAGCAGCAGCCAGAAATTCCTGATTTTTCCGCTCACTGCCAGAGCATAGACCGTAGCCATGGTAAAATACAGAACGAAATACAGGAAGCTGCCCCAGCCGCCCATTTCCGGGTGGATGCCACGGGTATAGATACAGAAATAAATTGCCATGAGATAGACGGGGATGGCGGTTCTGTAGTACCGCTCTTTTCCGTTCAGCAGGCAAATGAGCCCAAAGGATACGCAGGCAAAGGCAGGCAGGACAACCTGTCCCCAGATGTATCCGCTGTCGTCTGTTCCTCTCATACAGGCGAACACGATTCGGATCACCGCCGATGCCAGCATACAAAGAGCCATGAGCCAGGTGGTGGGGTTTTTGCGCCCCACATAGAATCTGATTTGCTTGTCCATGGGGTCATTATAACAGGTAAACCGGCTGATTTCAACAGAAAATCCAATTTCTCCCGTTATATGTATATTTCGGGCTTTGCATTAAGCATATGTGCCTCGGTTGTTGCGCGCATAAAATATTGACACACAGCCTATCATAGTATAATATATTTATATAAACAGATGATAGGCGGTAGATTTTATGAATGAGCTTATAAAATATATCAGAGCCTCCGCGAATCTGAATCAGGAGCAGTTTGCTTCCGCGCTGGGTACTACGGCGCAGTCCATAAACCGCTGGGAGAATGGAAAGACGATCCCCAGCAGGATGGCGCAAAAACAAATATATCAGTTTTGTCTGGGCAATCATATTCACATAAGCGATCACATCATTAAGGCAAAGGAATATGCCCCTTCGGAGGATAAGCTGATTTTGTATCACGGCTCCAAGAAAGGTATTCAGGGGGATATTGCCCCGATCAGCCGTGAGGAATGTGACTTTGGTCGGGGTTTCTATATGGGAACTGCCGCGCTGCAGCCCTTGACCCTCGTCTGCGCTGAGGCAAAGCCCAGGTTTTATGCCGTTGAGCTTGATTTGACCGGGTTAAAGGTGCTTCGTGTGGGCATTGGCTTGGACTGGGCTATGCTGATCGCGTATTTCCGCAAGGAGATGGAGGAAGCAAAAGGAATGCCTGTCTACGAGAAGTACGCGCATTTCGCGGATGGGTATGATGTCATCGTGGGTTACATCGCAAACGACCGGATGTATACCGAATTGTCGAGATTTTTTAACCGCTCCCTCACAGATGCTGCCCTTGTCCACTGTCTGTCCGCATTGGATCTGGGTATGCAGTATGTGGCTGTTACGGAGAAGGCCTGTAAGCAGATTAGAATTGTTGAAGAATACTCGTTACACCCCCTTGAACTTTCCGCGCTGATTGATTTGAGTGTCGCGCGCCGGAAGGAAGGTATCGCATTGGCGGAGGATATGGAAGTCAGGTACAGACGGGAAGGCAAATTTTTTGATGAAATCTTGAGAGGTGGGCCAGATGAGTAAATCACTGCAGCTTGCTCTTTGTGATACCCAGGGACAACTTTTTGTGTTGTCTGCCGGGAAGGGCTATGACAGTCAGGCGTTTTCCAAAGCATTTATGACCACTGAGGTTGCCGCCGATATGGACAAGGCTTTTCACCATATTCAATGGGCAGGTAAAAAGTACATCCTGTCACGCATGGAGGAGGAACATTCCGAACTGCTGTTAAAAGGCGAACCCTTTGATGCCGAAACCCTCTATTGGATGGGATACATTTACCGATACTGGAATTTCTATACCGGAGAAAGCAGCGAGGAAATTTACAAGCAAGCACCAGCCAAAACCATGCGGATCGTTTATCTGATGTATCACACCATGAGCCCGGAGCTTGCCATTGAAAGATTGAAGGAATCTTACAAAGAAAAACACTGTTAAAATGTTTCAAAAGCGGCTGCCTCAATCTTGTGTCTCAGAGCAAGGGAGGCTTTTCACCATTCTTTTCCCTGATGATGGTGTGTGGTAAAACAAACAAAATCTCGCGCTTTTCCACAGGAGGAACGATTATGGATTTTCAGCTTTGCGCCCCCTTTTCTCCCACAGGTGACCAGCCGGAGGCCATCCGGGGTCTGGTGGAAGGGGTCAAACTGGGGCTTTCGGAGCAGACCCTTCTGGGTGTCACCGGCTCCGGCAAGACCTTCACCATGGCAAATGTCATCGCACAGGTGAACAAGCCCACCTTGGTGCTTGCCCACAATAAAACTCTGGCTGCCCAGCTTTGCAGTGAGCTGCGGGAGTTTTTTCCCAACAATGCCGTGGAGTATTTCATTTCCTACTACGACTACTACCAGCCGGAAGCCTATATTGCCCACACGGACACCTATATTGAAAAGGACTCTGCCATCAACGAGGAGATCGACCGTCTGCGCCACTCTGCCACCTCCGCCCTTTCCGAGCGGCGGGATGTGATCGTGGTTGCCTCCGTAAGCTGTATCTACGGTCTGGGCGACCCCATTGACTACAAAAACATGGTCATCTCCTTGAGAGTGGGGCAGGAACGCCCTCTGGACGGACTGCTTCGGAAGCTGACGGAGATCCGCTATGAGCGAAACGATCTGGACTTCTCCCGAAACAAGTTCCGTGTCCGGGGAGATACTTTGGAAATCTACCCCGCCTATTGGAACGGAAAAGCCATCCGTGTGGAATTTTTTGGGGACGAGATCGACCGTATTTCTGAGATCAACGCCGTAACCGGGATGCCGGAGCGGTTTTTGGAGCATGTGGCCATCTATCCGGCCAGCCATTATGTTGCTTCCCCGGAAAAAATGGCAAGGGCCATGAAGGAGATTCAGGAGGAGTGCGACCGACAGGTGATGTTCTTCCGCAGTCAGGACAAGCTCCTGGAAGCCCAGCGTATCGCGCAGCGTACCAACTATGACTTGGAAATGCTGGCAGAGATCGGCTTCTGCTCCGGCATTGAAAACTACTCCCGGGTGATTGCCGGACGGGAACCGGGAACACCTCCTACCACCCTGATGGACTACTTCCCCTCCGATTTCCTCATGTTCATTGACGAGAGCCATGTGACCATTCCGCAGGTCAGGGCCATGTATGCCGGCGACCGCTCCCGGAAAGACAGTCTGGTAAACTACGGCTTCCGTCTGCCCTCCGCTTACGACAACCGCCCCTTAAATTTTACGGAATTTCAGTCCAAGCAGAATCAGGTCATTTATATCTCCGCAACCCCTGCGGAATTTGAAAGAGAACGCTCCGGGCGTATCGTTCAGCAGGTCATCCGCCCCACGGGACTGCTTGACCCGGTGACGGAGGTTCGTCCCATCCATGGGCAGATCGATGACCTGATCGGAGAGATCAACCGGGTCACGGCTGGGGGCGAGCGGGTTTTGGTCACAACCCTGACCAAGAAGATGGCAGAGGATCTGACGGGCTATCTCCTGAAAGCGGGCATCAAGGTGCGGTATATGCACTCCGATGTGGCGGCAATGGAGCGCATGGAGATCATCCGGGACTTGCGTATGGGCAAATTCCATGTGCTTGTGGGCATCAACCTCCTGAGAGAGGGTCTGGACTTGCCGGAGGTCAGTCTGGTTGCTATTTTGGACGCGGATAAGGAGGGCTTCCTCCGTTCCGAAACAAGCCTGATCCAAACCATTGGCAGAGCTGCTCGAAACGCCGGTGGCAAGGTGATCCTGTATGCGGACAAGGTGACCGCCGCCATGGATGCCGCCCTGCGGGAGACGGAACGCCGCCGGAGCATCCAGCAGGCTTACAACGAAGCCCATGGCATCACCCCCAAGACCATTGTAAAGTCCGTCCGTGACCTGATCGAGATTTCCAAATCCACCGGCGAGGCGCGCCGGAAGGATGGCGTGAAGATGACGAAAGCGGAGCGGGAGAAGGAGCTGGCGCGGTTGGAGAAGGAGATGCGCCAGGCGGCAAAGATGATGGAATTTGAGTACGCCGCCGTCCTCCGGGATCAGATCATTCAGCTCAGAGGTGGGAAGTGACCCGAAAGGCTCAGTGAAATTCGTCCTGACGGAGGAGCGAAATAGCTTCGCTGTGAAATATTAGCCCCGCAAATGTGAAATCGACCTTCGGTGGGTTGTGGTGTCTGCCTTGCGGGGACGGATTGAAAAATTTTGAGCGGAGCAAATCTGCAAACAGCCCGCCAAACCAAAATATTACCGCTTCAGGCATCCTTATAAAGCAGAATAACGATTGCATTTTCTGACAAAAAACGGTATGATAGCTTTAACGAAAAAGGAAGGTGGCATACGGTGAAAAAAGCAATTTTATGGGA
>JAZNYB010000185.1:0-11146 GCA_045594185.1 Faecousia sp.
TCGGATCTGCTTCTACACCGTCACCACGGAGCAGAATCTTACCCAGAAGATATTGAGCATATTGGTTATCCTGCTCTGCGGATTTCTCCAGCCATTGGATGGCTGCTTCGAGATCCTGCGGAATATCATCACCCCGGGAGAGCAGTTTTCCAAGCAGGTATTGGGCATAGGAATGCCCCTGTTTCGCTGCTTCTTCCAGATACTCTGTGGCTTTCGCCGGGACGCATCCTTCGAAATCTTTCCGCAGATACAGCTTTCCGAGACCATACAGAGCATCCACATTGCCAAGCTCCGCAGCCTTTTCGAAGTAAAGCATCGCCTGGATCAGATCCACATCCGTGCCGGTGCCGGACAGATTCATACTGCCAAGGCGGTAGTACAGCTTGTCATCAGCCATATCCTGCTCCATTTGCAGGAAGCCTTGATATGCCTGACGGAACCATTGTTCCGATGCAGAACGCTCAGCGGTCGTGCCGATTCCTTCCTTGCACATCCTACCAAGCTGATACTGGGCATAGGCATTAGGCTTAGAGGTATCGGTGGCGGCGATGGTAAACAGAGAAAAGGCTTGGGAGAAGTCCTGTTCCACACCTTGCCCACGGTAGTATTGACCGCCCAGAGCATATGCAGCAAAGGGACTTTTTCCCTCGACTGCTTTGGTAAACCAATCAGCGGAAATAGTATAGTCCTGCTCCACACCGTAGCCATAGGAGTAGAGTTTTCCCAGACGGTACTGCCAGTAGCAGGGATTCTTTTTCGTGTTTGCCATACGCAGGAACGCATCATGGGCTTGCAGGAACCAGGAGTGCGCCAGCACTTCGTTCTTCTCGCAGCCGAGGCCATTGATAAGCAGTTTGCCAAGGTCATGCATGGCAAGACCGTTTCCTGCCTTGGCTTCCGTGAGAAGAAGCTCGTAGGCTTTTTCAAGCTGCGGTGGTTCTTCCTTGGTTCCATAGAGAAACTTCCGGGCCTGTTTGTGCGCATCCGTCCACCAGTTTGTCCGCTGTTGTGGCGGCTTTGGTGGCGGCACAGGTTCTTCCTGGGGTGGGATCTCATCTCCGGGTTCGTTATCTGTATGAGCAGGTGGAGTGAATACCTCCGGCTCAACAGCAGAGGAAGATGTGGGAAGATCTTCCACAGGTTCTTCCGGGAGATCGACTGCTGTGTCCATTGACGGAGTTTCTGCGGAGAGATTCATGGCTTCTTGAATGATGGTATTCTTGATGGAACGGAAGGTTTCATTCTGGGACAGCGGAAGTCTGTCAGGCATCTTGTCCTGATATGTTCGGATGACCGCATCCCGCTGATCGTACCACAGAGAATAAAGCTGCGACAGGCGGTCATCTTTTGCCAACTCATCCACAATGTTGTTGACGAGATTTCTCGCAGGCTGGGGCAGATACCCGTAGACCTTTTTGCCTTTTGCTTGTTGAAGCTGGGCAGATAATTCCCGGAGCATACTCTCCAGATGGATATTCTCATAGGTGCCGGTGTTGATGGAGTGGATGATGCTTCGGATGAGATCAACGGTTTCTTTCTTCAGGAGATTGCGCTGAGAGGTCTGTTCCTGATAGGTTGTCAGCAGGTCGTGCTTGAAGATTTCGTGAGCAAAGCTTTCCTTGAGCTTCATGAGATCCTGCTGACTCATGTACGGCTTCTTGCCAACAGAATAGGCAACGATGTGGCAGTGAGGATGGTGTGACTCATTATGGAACGCTGCATACCACCGCAGATCCTCTAACGGAATATTCATAGCCTGCGCCATAGCGGTGGTCTGGCTGCGGAGCATATCCCGCCAGACCTCGCCTTTATCGAAGCCCAAACGAACGGCATCCTCACGGCAGATGGACAAAACCTCCGTTATGAGGATGCCTTTATGCTCTGCAACTTCCCCAGCTACGGCATTCAGATTGATAGGGATATTCGCATCGGTAAATAGACCATGCGTACCAAACCGCTCCGCACCGGGGCGGTGAGCAATGTATCGAACATAGTTCTTGCGTTTTCCTATTCGGTCGAAGTTATCTTCAATGGCGCGGGAGATAAATTCAGAAGCAGTTCCTTTGCAGGGTTGTGCAAGATAGTCTTGGTACTCATGGCTGTCAGCCGCTTCCGAAAAGTCTTTCAATATCTGCTTAATAAGCTCTCGCTGAGATTGGGACACAGGAAGTACCTGCCATGTGTCGTCGATCTTATCCACATTTTGCCGCTGGGCGATGTATTTTACGAGATTGCTGTTGTGCTTTTTTGTTCCAGGTTTAATATATCTCCATTTCAAAATGACTTTTGCCACGGAGAATCACCTTATCCCTTTTGGAATTTGACTGCATCTGCAAGAGAAATGGTGCCGTTGATTTTCTTCACATCGTCGATGCACATTCGCCGCAGGTCAGCCAAAGTATCCTCGCTGATGCCATGGGTGGCGGCAAGAACATGAAGAACCATGGACAACTCCACGGTGTATTTGAAAAGAATATTTGCCATCCGGTTCTCAAAAGAATCCAGCATACCTTTCGTAGTCGAGACGATCACATTGGGAAAATACTCACGGTAGTCGTTGGCGGTGAGGTATCCGCAGTAAAAAAGAATTGCTTTCTCAATGAAAGCAGAGCGGCATCCACAGCCATCTTCCTTGTAGTTTTTCTCGACCATCCTGAGAATCTCAGGCGAAATCTTCAGGGCAAATTTCTGTTTAGGACTATCCATCCGTTACCTCCTTCCTTGGGTGATGGTACTGGTTCACACCCTGTCAAAGGGGTGCAAACCGTGAAAATGGGGGCAAAACAACCCCAGAACCCCACAAAAGTCCTTGCGGCTCTAAGGGAATCCCGAAAACGGAACCCTTTAGGCTTTTTTGAGAGCAAAATAGAACCCCACCGGCATTGTGCATAAGAAGCCGAAAAAACCTTGTGCGACCGGCATTGCCGGACGCTGTGAATCGGGCGGGGAACAATTTAGAACCCCGCCCTTATTCCTGCACCTCCTTCGCAAGAAGGAGAGGGTCCGCCCTTTGTATAAAAAGCCTACCCCGAAGGACGGTGAACACCCCGCCCACGGTGGCTCACGACGGCTTAAATCCCCGCAACGGTGTCCCAGCCCCACCTCGGTGGAGAAAGCGGCACACAGGGCGAAGAACCTCCGAAAAGGCGGGTGTTTGGCTTCCCGGTTAGGATGCGTGTATCTGCTCCTGACCAGTCTGGGACTCGTCGCGTTTGGGTTTTCTGGGCTTGGGTGCTTCCTCTGAGGGAGAGGTATCATCATCTTTGCAAATGTAGCTTCGGACATTGGCAGGGACATTCTTTTGAAACAGCGTGTCCACAGCCTTTGCCAGTTCATCCTCCAGCCGGGAACCTTTCTGCTCCAGATACCATCGGAGCGCTTTGACCTTTTCTTCTTCATAGGAAATGGTCAGGTTGATTTTCTTCATTGGCATTACTCCTTTCAGAATTGATTACATGCACCCATCCCTCCCTTCAGATAGCCGAAGCCCTCGTTCTGGTCGGTCCGTGTGGCTTGGGTAGCATCATCCACATCAATCTGGGACAGGTCAGTGCTGTAGAGACTGACTGCCTCCATTTGGCATTTCCGCATCTGCATATTGGCAACAGAGCAGGCCTCAAAGATGGTTAGGGAAAAGTCCGTCATGTGTGCTTGGGCATGATCCAACTGGCAGTCGGTCATCCGGCACTCGGTGAAGTCGCAGTTTGTAAAGGTGGCACCCGAAAAGTCCACATTGTTGAACCGGGCTCCACGGAAGGATGCACCATTGAACTTCACTCCAGAGAAGCTCTTGTCCAGAATGGTACAGTAGGAGAGGTCAATGCTCTCCAAAGATTTGATGGGTTCTTGTTTTTGCAATTCATAACCTCCAATTTATTGCTTCCGATACTGACCTATCACATAATGGGACTGGTCATAGACTGATTCATGTACATTTCCGCATAATCCATCACGGTATCCGCAATCCGTGCCTTGTCACTCAGACTGATGGGTGTGTACCATTCGGCTTTGCCCTGATACTCCCACATGTGGTAGTCCAAGGGCTCCCTGCCGGGGCGGGTGTACTTCCCAATGGTGTCGCTGAACTTAAAGTTCTGCTTATCCACCACGCCATCCGTCCTGTTGATAATGGTCATCTGCACGGTATCGTACTGACCGCTGATATGACTGGCGATGAATTGGAGCTTGATCCGCAGGTCATCATCCAGCTTTGCCAGCATGGTTTTCCCCACGAATTTGGCATCTCGGAAGATGTGGTTGTCCGCAAACATCTGGCGCATTTCTTTTTCAAAAAGTTCATCATTTCCTCCTTAAGTATTACGAATGGGTGCAAAAAAGCGCCTACCGTTTCCCATAGGCGCATCTTGGGTCAAACTGTCGGCTCCATTTCCGTTGCTTTCTCGATATACTCGATACATGGGATCTTGCCCCACAGTACCCAGCCACGATCCTCCACCTGTGTCCTGACCACGCCATCCCTCGTTCCCATAGCTTCTATGGCGTATCCATCTCCAATGTAGATGCCCACATGACCATCCATCCAGAGAAGCAGTCCGGGAATCTCCGGCATGGTGTCCATGCTGCCTTTCTCGCTGCACCACTGGATCATCTGGTTGGTGGAATAGTCCGGCATGCCGTTAATGTCATAGCGGATGCTCTGGGCTACCGGGTCGAACCAGCAGTAGCCCTTCACAAGACCCACACAGTCAGCGGTGCGTTTGCCCAGCCAGTTGGCTTGGATGAAGTCAGCGTGGTCGCCCACATCCTCCGGGTACTGTTCCAGCTTGGCTTCGTAGTAGCTTCGGGTCAGTATACGCCCATAGGTACCCCAGACATAGCCCCAGCCCGCTTTCTCTGCTTCCATTGCCCACTGCACCAAGTCCAGATTGTTCTTGGTAGTAGGGTCATAGTAGTTGGAGTAGTTGATGTAGGTGGTTCGGATGTTCCGGGCAACATGGGTAAATTCCTCCACGGCAATATTGGTGCCGAACGCACTGTTTACAGCAGAGATAAGCTGACTGTCCGTCTGATTCTCCCGGAAGCAGGACACCAGCCGGGATGCAAAGTCGGAGCTGCCGGATTGGTCGTATAGTGCCATGATGTACAGGGCTTGGGCTTCTTTTACCCGGCTGGGCATCTTGGCATCTGTAAGGGCGGTGTCTATGGCTTTCATGGTGTCCTCTATGTGGGCGAGCATGGCAATGTCCTCGGCAGACAGATTGATCTCGATTTGCTCCATGAGGGCATCTGTGTCCAGTTTAATATCGCCACTGAGAATTGCCATCATCGCCATAAGGGGCAGCAGGAGTGCTACCAGCAACACAAGCACCGTCATGCCTATGGCTTTCAGAACATTCTTGTCGGTGAGCAGGGCTGCGGCAATTTTCTTCAGTGCCGCACCCATAGCCGCACTCATTAGCGACCCCCAGCTTTTCCGAACAGCTCTGCCTTGTAGTCAGGGGCAATAACCTGAAGGAGATACCGTTCATTACCGCAGCGGTACAGGCAGGTGCCTCGCTCCGGGTAGCGGATGAGTTCAAACTCCGCTTCCTCTACCTGCAAGGCATCCATATACTCTCTGGGGTTTATCTGTCCGGGATAGAACAGGAACTGGTGGGTGGGGATGGAGAACAGAGGCTTGGTGAATTCCCGGATAGAGGGAATCAGGAAATCCTCAATGTTCTGGGAAGCAAGGATTACAATGGAATCCCGCTTGCGAACTCGCTTCATGGAGTTGCGGATGTACTCAATGGTGGTCAGGTTGGACAGGAACAGGTACAGCTCGTCAATGGCTGCCACGGTGTTGCCGATGCCAATGAGAGCATTGCTCATGTAGGAGAGGATATTGAACAGCATGGCATTGCGGAGCTTCTCGTTGGTGTCCATAAGGCCCTTGACACCGAAGCACAGGAACTTATCATCTGCGATATTGGTGTGACCGTTAAAATACTTACTTTCAGAGCCCACGCACATGGAGTGCAGTCCCAGGCAGATCTCCCGGAGGGTATCCTCGGTGTAGAGGTGTTTCTCCCTGTCATCGTACATACGGAACTCCCGTTCGCAGAGTTCATACAGGTCAGACAGGATGGGATAGTCCAGAGAGGTCAGCTTGGAGAAGTCAGTGGTGTCTGTAATGCCGAACTGGGTATAGAGCCTTTCCAGCAGGATCTCAATGGTGTCGATCTGGGCATCGGTAAAGCCCTTGTAGGAGCGGAAGAAGTCTTTGAGGAATGCAATGTGCTGAGACAGCCGGGTTACACGGCGAAATGCTTCCGGAGAGCCGGTATCGTCAGAATCCGCATCTTCTTCGTCACTCCAAATCTTAGGTTCCAGTACATTGATGAGATACTTGCCGGAGAGGAAGTCAATGTAGCTGCCGCCTAGAGAGCGGGTCAGGTCTTCGTACTCATGTTCCACATCCAGACAGATTACAGTTTTTCCGGACTCCCGCAGATTGGTCAGCAGGAGCTTCATGAGATAGGACTTGCCCTGTCCAGAGTTGCCCAGAATCAGGGCGTTGCCGTTGGTCTTGTCATCGCTTCTGCGGTCCAGGTCAACCAAAATGTTGGTACCATACTTGTCACGGCCAATGTAGAAGCCCTTGGGGTCGGTACGGCCGGAGAAGTTGAAAGGATACAGGTTGGACACGGAGCTGGCAGGCAGGACTCGCTCATACTGGGCGCCGAAGCGGTTGGAGCCGAAGGGCATAACAGAGAGGTAGCCCTCCTGCTGCCGCAGGGTCAGCCTGTCCACCGTAATCTTGGAACGGGTCAGCTCCATGGCAATGTCAGACTGCAGCTCCTTCAGAGCTTCCGGGTCTTTGGCTTTCAGTTCGATGAACACGGCGCAGTGGAGCAGAGGCTCCCGGTTTTTACGCAAGTTTGCCAGCAGGGTCACTACATCCTGAAGGTTGCCCTCGGCTTCCACTGCCTGATTCAGGTCGTTGTCTCCGGCCATAAGGCGGTTTCTGCGCCCTGCGTTGTTCACGATCTGCCGCTGTTCCATAGGCTCCACCAGTCGGTGATAGATCCGCAGAGTGACACCGCCCCGATCTGCAAGCTGGGACAGGATTGCTTGTTCCTCCGTGGAGGGGGGATATTCCTTGATTGCCCAGGCGCAGCGGTAAGTGTCACCTACAATGTAGCTGTCGGCAAGGAACTTGATGGTACCGGGAACGACGCAGTCAAAGAAGTCCTTGGTGCGAATCGCTTCCCGCTGCTCCGGGGTCAGTTCTTTGGGCTTGCGCTGAAACAGCTTCATGTGTCCACCCCCTCGAAAAACTGACTGCCATCGCTATCCGGCATGAGGTCGCCGTCCATGGAGGTACCGAAGTAGATGGCAATGAGCCGCTTGATATCGGGCTTGCTCATTCTCTGAACTTCAAAGCCCTGCTCGGCAACTGTTTTCAGTACCCGGTTCATGGAAACGAATACCTGCTCTGGCTTCATCCCCCTACACCGCTTCACCAGTACAAACTGCCGGGCGTTGGACATTTCAGCCTGCATACTGGTAAGCATTTCTCTGTCCTTGAGAAGCAGTCCCCGGACTTTAGGGTTGTTTTCCTCCATGGCTCTGCGGTGGAGATATGCCTTGTTGTCATCGAAGCACTCGCAGGAGTCTGTGCAGAGGATCTCCAAATCCGGGATAGCGGACAGGAGCATTTGCAGATGCCGGATCTTGATTTCTACATTGGCTGCCGACAGAACGGAGATGTTGGTAGGTGCTACCCTGTAAAAGAGCAGCTCGCCATTGTCTGTCATAAGGCCGTACTTGGTAAAGGTCTGGATGCCCAGTAGCTGCTGGACAGAACGGCCTTTTCGTTTCTTTTGTGTCAATCTGTCAACCTCCATTCAAAGTATTGCTGTGTGGACAAAAAGTAGCGGACGGCGTACCGCAGGTAGTCCATGACGGTGGTTTCGTCCGCTGCCCGGATGGTTAAGAATCCGAAGCACAAGCTGACCGCCGCCGGGAGTAGGATACCGGAATGCACCAGCACCACCACCGATAGCAGAGTTGCCACACACAAAATGGTAAAATCCCGCAGACCCCAAAGCCAAAGATTCGCCTTGGCTTTCAGGTTCTGCGGGTACAGGTATTGTGTCAATCACATTCCTCCTTACTTCGCCTTTGCGATTGCGCGACCAATGCTGACCGCAGTGCTGGTGGTGTGGACGATGGAACTCATATTCACACGGACGGAGCTGTCCAGACCGAACTGCTGTGCAATACGAGGTACCTCGCTGGCTGCCAGCATGATGCCAAGACCCAGAAGCATATTGTCCTTGAAGGCAAGCATCCCAAGAAACAGCAGGGTTGTCTGCATAAATGCCGTCAAACACAGTGCAGCGATTTGTTTGCACCATTGGTTGAATCCATCCGTATATCCTCTGGGGACGGAGAACATATACAGCTCGCCTACGGCAATCTGAATCAGAAGGATGCCGCCTCGTTTGATGTTGGCAAAGAACACCTTGATCACGCAATAGGCAAAAGCAATCAGGAGGAGAAGCATCTTTAATGTCCCCACGACCACATTGCCAGGATCAAATGCAATGCTCAAAACATCCACTACGAAGTCCCCAAAGGATGATGCCTGACTTCCGGCGAAGATTCCTGTTAAATCACTTGCAAAAGTATTTTGCAGAGAAACGCAGAACTTGTACAGTTCTACCGGGACAATACCCACCAGAGAACAGGCGAAGAAACCTTTGAGGATGTTGATGGCAGTGGTTTTTATACTGGCTCTGCCTGTCTGACACTCGATTGCCAAGTCGAAGATGGCAACTGCCACACCTGCCACAAACAGCAGCCACCCGAACAGGGTAAATAATTCGATGATCGCAGGTACCCAGCTTAAATTGAAAACCTCGGCACCCATTTGGTCAATGCCGGTGAACAGGTCAGCTGCCGCCTGAAAGATAGCAGTATAGAGCCATTGGACGAGTGCCGTCCAGATGCCATCCACCATTTTGCCCACAGTATTATCAAATGCAATTCCGATGGCATCGCCTAATCCCCCGAGGATGTCGCCTAGCCAATCAAACAATGGTTAATCACCTCTTTCTAAGTGGATACACTTGCATGGTCTGGGGTATTCGCACCGGTCAACCATTAGCCAAGAACTGTCCAGATATAACTGGGCGCAGTCAGGGAGAACAGGAGACACGCAAAGAGAATCGCAGGGGCAGTGAACTCGAACTGACCGTGCTTTCTGTAGTCCATGTAAGCGGTGGCAATCTTTACAAAGAGAAGAATTGCCAGAATCATATCAATCACAGGGAACACCACATTGTTCACGATGTCTTTGACCTGACCCTGCGCTGCATTCCAGGTGTTCTGGATGGCACCGGACACATTACCGGAAGCAAAGGCAGGCATTACCATCATTGCGACCATAAATACCAGCACGGCACCCATGGTCAGGGTACGGATGAGTTTCTTGTTTTTCATTTGACCTCCATTTCGTTGTCACGCTCACAGTACACCACATAACGGTATTTGCCGCCGGAAGCATAGGGGTGACAAGTGAGCAAGGTTAATAGCTCCCGACTCTCTTGAATAAGGATTTCTTTTACAGCGTTGGGTGCGATGATCTTGGTTTCCACCACGGTGTACCGCAGTTCGCCCCACAAATTTGTGATAATGACTTCATCTCCGACTTCCAGTTCCGTGATATAGCGGAAGTAGGAGGCACCGCCCCATCCCCGGTGACCTGCAATGACGCAGTTGGTGTTTATGCCTCCAATGGGCAGGCTGGTTTGGGATAGATGGGCAGCACCATCTGTCATGTGTGCAGAGGTTGCTCCCAGATAGATGGGCAATTTTAATCCCAATCGGGGGATGGAGATCACACCGAATACCTCATTTTCCAGACCATAGTCACCCAACTTGAAGCTTGGCTGTTCATATGCCCAGGGATCACAGAAACCTGCCTGTTTTTCTTCCCAGATTTGCTGGTTATAGCTCTGCATGGCAAAGAGCAGTTCCGGGTACGGCACAGGTTCCGTTTCCTCTGGTTTGGTTTTGGCAGACTCCGTTTCATCCGGGATGGTTTCTTCCGGCTGAGTTGTGTGTGTTTCCACCATTTCCAGAAATTCGTGAACATCCTGTGTGATCTGGTGGTCTGCAACCGCTCCTTGCAAGTGGGGATAGAGTAGTAACCCCAGCCCTGCTGCGAACACTATGAGCATGACGAGAATCAGGACTTTACGCCATACTTTCATGGTGATACCTCTGATACAGCCACACGGCAAGGGCAATAATACCAACAAGGGCAATGATGCCAATGGCAATGTAGATGCCTTTGGCATACTCCTGCTCCCAGGTGGATACCGGCAGTTCTTCTGGGGCCGTTTCTTCTGCAATTTCCTCCGCTACCTCATAGGGGATGCGGGTACCCCGCACCAGCAGGCGGTGGGTGTTGACTCCGAAAGGCGTGCAGGTCACTAAGGTGCAGTGATCTTCTCCAGTCGTAATGCCAAGGTAGGTGGTATCATAAGGCAGGACGGTCTTGATCTGATCCACCTGATAAGCCATGCGTTCCCCTAAGACATCCAGATAGAACACATCGCCAGCTTGCACCAAACCCAAGTCAGAGAACATTCTCTGGGAAGCCATGCCGGAATGGGCAGACAGCACCGTATGGGTACTTTCACCGCCTACAGGCAAGGAACTGCCCAGCAGATGCCCCACACCCTTTTCCAAAGTAGCATCGTCTGTGCCGTGGTAGATGGGCAGGTGGACACGGATGGAGGGGATGTTGACATACCCCATAATGCCGTTTCCTGTGATGTTTAGCTGGTGTTGGTAATCCCCGGATGCCCAAAGGAGGGTGTCGTGGTCAAAGGCATTCTCTTTGACACCTTCCAGAATGGCTTGGTTGTATTGCTTCGCCAGCTCCCTCGCTTCGTCTATGGCAGCGGTGTCCACTTGTGCTATCTGCTCCTGATAAGAAACATGGATCTGGGACTGGTGCTGCTCGTTGTAGCGGGAGCTGATAATGGGATAGAGGGTAATGCCAAGAGCCAGCAGGAAGGCGATAATGGCAACTGCAATGGTCAAAATTTTTCTTTTCATGCGTTTACCTCGCATATTTTCCAGCTAAATATTGCTTGTTCATAAAATTCTGTTGAATATTCCGCAGTTT
>JAZNYB010000186.1:0-5612 GCA_045594185.1 Faecousia sp.
GGCCTTCGTACTTTGCAATATAATGCAGCTTGTGGTGCAGATCAGGGGGGGACTTCAATGCCCAGATGCTTATTCTCTTTGTTCCTCATAATTCACCGCCAAAATAATCAGATTGTAAGTATATTTTAAGATTATTTTGTGCTGCAATGTGAACAGTATACTTATAATGAGTATACAATTCTTTGGGGAGGAAGATTTATGAAGGTGGCTATTGTGAGCTCGCGGAACCTGCAAATTGAAAATCTGGATGAATACTTGCCTGGTGATTTCGCCATCACAGAGGTAGTATCAGGAGGCGCAAGAGGGATCGATAGCAGTGCTCGTCGGTATGCACTTTCCAATCACCTGAAATTGACAGAATTTTTGCCATGCTATGCGTTTTATGGGAAAGCGGCTCCGATCCGGCGTAATGAAAAGATCGTAGATTACGCAGACCATATTTTTGTGTTTTGGGATGGAGTGTCCAGGGGTACAAGGTATGTCATTGACTACTGCAAAAGGAAGGGTAAGCCGATAACTATATATCACTTGGAGTAGCTGGCTAGCTTCAAATGTACCCACAGGAAGCCCGATAAACGATAATTTTCACGGCTCTTTCCTGATGGTTATGGTCAGGGTGATCTCCTTTTCCGTCTCCTGTCTTTGGCTCACAGCAGGAATCCCCGCAAGCTGGATCTTTGCCAAATTCTCCGTAAGCCCCGCAAGAAACGCCCGAATATCCGGGGTGCGTGGGGAAGGCACAGCCGGGGCTCTTTTGGCAAGCAGCTCCTGTATATACCGCTCGGACTGAGAGACGGTGAGATTTCCCTTTACAATATAGTCAATGGCAAGAAGCTTGTCCTCCTCCTTGGGCAGGCGCAGAAGGGCTCTGGCGTGGCGTTCTGTGAGATTGCCCTCCCGCAGAGCCTCCAAAACCGGGATGCTGTGGCGCAGAAGCCGCAGCTTGTTGGCAATGGCACTTTGGCTTTTTCCCACCCGCACCGCCACCTGCTCCTGAGAGAGATTCCCCAACTGCATAAGTCGGGCAAGTCCCCGGGCTTCTTCGATAAAATCCAGGTCTTGCCTTTGGAGATTTTCCACCAGAGCGGCCGCGGCAGACTGGCATTCATCCATATTCATGAGAAGACACGGCACTTCCTCCAAGCCTGCCAGCTTTGCCGCCCGAAGCCGCCGCTCTCCGGCGATGAGTTCATAAAGATTCCCCTGCCGCCGGACGGAGAGCGGCTGGAGGATTCCATAGCGGCTGATGCTGTCTGCCAGCTCCTCCAAAGCGATTTTGTCGAAAATCTGCCTTGGCTGGGTGGGGTTGGGATGGATGGAGCGGACAGGAAGGAAGATCACACGACCTGTCTCCAGATAGGTTTTCAGTTTTCCGCATTGCAATGTTATGTACCTCCTTGGTGCAGTGTTTACAGGTCTATTTTACTCTGTACCCCGGAGAAATCCCACGAAAGAAAATCCATTTCCCGGGAAACAGCACGACGAGATTCGCTGCCCGGACTGTATTTTTCCGGGAAAAAGGCAAGCCGCCGTCAATTGGGGGGCAGAAAGAAGGAAGCATGGGAGATACGGGAGAAAAATTTTCCGCTGTTATGCCCCAATGATACAGAAGTGGACGGCAGGGCAAGACAAAAATGCCGAAATTCTTTTATACATATTCCACAGTTTTCATGCCTTAAATTGTGAAATTCTCCGATTTTGCTTTTTGTCGTATCTCTTTTCTTGAAAGTAGCCGGAAAAATTGTAAAATAGAACTGTAGCAAACCCATATTTTATGAAGGAGGTTTTTTATGAAACATCTGAAAAAGGCCCTGGCACTGCTGTGCGTTTTCGCGCTGCTGCTGGGCATCGTCCCGGCGGTCTCCGCTGCCGATCAGGGCGAGTTCACCATCCTGTCCACCACGGATATGCACGGTCGCTGCTGGGATACCAACATCCTCAACGACACCGGCGCAAGCAACACCATGCTCCATGTCTCCACCGCTGTGGAGGCGATCAGAGCGCAGAAGGAAAATGTTATCCTCATTGAAAACGGCGATACCTACCAGGGCACTCCCGTTTCCAGCTATCAGCTTTCCTTGCAGAAGCAGGGCTTGACAGAGCTGCCCAACCCCATGGCTCTTGCAATGAAGGAAATCGATTATGATATTGCGGTCATCGGCAACCATGAGTTCAACTATGACTGGCAGACCATGAGCGAAGTCCGGGAATATCTGGCTGACTCGGAAGCAGGCAACCCCGTAACGACCCTGTGCGCCAACCTGTATTATGACGGCACTGACGGCGTTCACGCGGCAGGCGAGAATGTGTTTGAGCCTTACATGATCCGCCAGATCACGCTGGGCGAGAATACCTACAAGATCGCCATCATCGGCTTTGAAAACACCGACTGCCCCCGTTGGGATGTTCCCGACAACTATCCCGGCATCGTCTTCACCCATCCCGACAACACCACCGGCTCCATGGCTTGGGAGGCTGAGCGGTATCTGGAGCAGGTTAAGGCAGAGGGTGCGGACTTTGTAGTGGTTGCCTACCACTCCGGTCTGGGTGACGGCGCAGATCCCGAGGACATCGTATTTGGAAAGAACTCCGAGAACCAGATCCTGTCCATGATCAAGAATACCGAGGGCATCGGCATGGTCATTGCCGGTCATGACCACTCCTCCGGCTATTCCGGCAATACTTACACCGACAAGGGCGGCAATGAGGTTCTGGTGGTCAACGGCGCGGGTAATAACCTGACCAGCACCACCTTCGGCATTGACGCTGACGGCAAGGTCTATCTGAAAGAGCATAAGGATCTGGCACTGAAGAGCTATGCGGTAGATGCTGATCTGAAGGCTAAGATGCAGCCCTATGTGGATCTGGCTTCTGATTATGTAAACCAGGTTTGCGGCACCATTCTCCCCGGTGCCTGGTCCACCAGCACCAATTTCTATCTGCGGCAGACCGACACCATGGACTTGGTCAACCGTTCTCAGATCGCACAGGGTACGATCCATCTGGCTGAAAAGTATGACACCGAGGAAAAGATTGCCGCTCTTTATGAAGCCACCGGTCTGGATCATCTGACCGTTGATGTGTCTTCCTCCTCCGTTGTTGTCAGCGGCAGCTACACTGTGCAGCCCGGTGAAATGTCCATGAAGGATATTTACCGCCTGTACAAGTACGACAATACCCTGTATCTGCTGCCCCTCACCGGCGCGCAGATCAAGGAGATCATGGAATTTACCGCTTCTCAGCGTTTGGCTGTCAACACTGCCAGCGGCACTCCTGTTTACAGCGTTATTGTGGATTCCTTTACCTGCCCTGTGTTCTATGGGCTGGACTTTAAGTATGACATGGCGCAGGAAGCCGGCAGCCGTGTTATCGACCTGAAATTTGCCGATGGCAGAGCCTTTGAGATGGACAAGACCTACATCATGGCCATCAACAACTATCATCTGGGCAACGGCCCCTTCGCTGCTTACTCTACCAGTGACGCCATCTGGTCCCAGACCGATGACATGGGCGGCGGCGTGGTGCAGGATCTCATTGCCGAATTCCTGAAGGCTGAGACTGAAGCCAAGGGCGGCGTTTCTCCCGCACCCTCCAACTGGGAGCTGATTTACAGCAAGGAGATCGAATCCACCGTAGCTACCGGCGATTTCATTCTGGATCAGGTCACTTCCGTAGAAGACATCTATGAGGGCGGCATGGTTGCGGTGTATCACATTGCCGGCAACCAGCTTATGTCTGCCGATGCCGATGGGAACAAGCTGGCTCCCTGCACCGATGTGACCGTTGGCGGCACGCAGCTTGGCACCAGCTCCTACTCTCCTCTCTTTGAAATCAGATTCTCCGGAGAGAGCGATTACTTCTATCTCTTTAGCTACTACGCAGGCGGCTATGTCACTTCCGGTGCCACGGGAAATAGCCTGACCGTGATCCCGGATGCCACAGAATACAGCCTGTGGGAGCTGGTTGCAACTGAAACGGAAGGACAGTTCTACATCCGCAATGTCAATGCTGCCTATAACGGCAACAAGAATCAGTGTCTGGAAGTATATGGGGGCAAGTTCACCACCTACGGTCTGCAGGAAGGCAATGATGCTTACATCATGAGTCTGTACATCGAGCCCAAGGTGGAAGGCGAGTACATTTTGAATGAAGTTGTTTCCCCTGCCAACCTCTTTGATACAGCGAATGTGGCTGTGTATCATCCCGCCAGCAATACCATTATGACCAACACCGCCTCCGGAAGCCGTCTGGCAGCTTCTTCTGATGTATCTCTGGGCTGGACTGAGCTGGGCACCAATGATGCCTCCGCAATCTTTACCTATACCGGCACCGAAGACGGCTACTTCACCCTTACCGATGAGGAAGGTCGTTACCTCACCTCCGGCGCAACCGGCAACAGCCTGTCCATGACTGCGGAGTGTACGGAATACAGTCTGTGGGAAGTGATCTGGCTGGAAACAGAAGGCGATGTTTACATCCGCAATGTCAATGCCGCGTATAACGGCAACAAGAACCAGCATCTGGAAGTTTATCAGGGCAGCTTCACCACCTACGGTCTGAAAGAAACGGATGCCTATCTCATGCGCCTGTATTCCGCGCCCTCCGGAGAAGAATGTCAGCATCTGGACGCGGAGCTCTGCGGTGCCGAAGATCCCTCCTGCACCGAAGACGGCTACACCGGCGACTGGTGGTGTCCCACCTGTAATACTCTCCTGTCGGAAGGCGAGGTCATTCCCGCCACCGGTCACAGCGGCGGCACTGCCACCTGCCATACTCTGGCTGTTTGTGACACCTGCGGCGAGGAACACGGCGAGTTTGATCCTGACAATCACGAGGGCGAAACCGAGCTGCACAACTACAGAGCCCCCACCTGCCATAAAGACGGCTTCTCCGGTGACCTGTGGTGCTGTGGCTGCGGTGAGTACATTTCCTACGGCGAAGGCATCCCCGCCAACAGCGACAACTGCCCCAGCAAGCAGTTTGTGGACGCAACCAGCGAATGGTACCATGAGGCAATTGACTATGTGGTAAGCACCGGTCTTATGATCGGCGTGGATGAGACTCACTTCCAGCCCAGAGCCAATATGACCAGAGCGCAGATGGTGACCATCCTGTACCGCATGGCTGGCGAACCCTCTGTGGAAGGCATGACCTGCCCCTTCGCCGATGTGAAGGAAACTTCCTGGTGCTATGATCAGGTCGTCTGGGCATACAACGCGGGCATCACAGCCGGTGCGACGGCAACCACCTTTAATCCCCGTGGCGAGATCAGCAGAGAGCAGTTTGTCACCATGCTGTATCGTGCTTCCAACGGCGAACCTGTGGAGGGCGATTACCTGTCTCAGTTCTCTGACAGTGACAGAATCAGCAGTTGGGCTGTGGATGCCATGAACTGGGCAGTTGCCAAGGGCATCATTCAGGGCATGACGGAAACCACTCTGGCTCCCAGAGCGTTTGCCCAAAGAGCCCAGATCGCCATTATGATCATGCGCTATATGGAGGCGTTCCCTCCTGTTATCATCTAAGCCCATCCTTGTCAGCAACAACTGAATCATCCTGTGCCGCTCCACCTTCGGGTGGGGCGGTTTTTTCGCTTTCTTTCAAGTCGGATC
>JAZNYB010000187.1:0-3969 GCA_045594185.1 Faecousia sp.
CATCGCCACTCCGGTTATGGCGGAAAAGACCGGAGGGCTGTCAAATTAACAGGAGGAGAGGACAGCAAATGGATAATCGAGTCAAGGTTTTGATTGCCGACAGCAGTGAAGCCTTTTGTGATCGTTTGAAGGATGCTCTGCAACAGCGGGGCGGGTTCGACCTGGTGGGAGCCGCCAACGACGGTGACGAAGCACTGCGCCTTTTACAGCAAACCCAGCCGGACATTTTGGTGCTGGATCTGATGCTCCCCAAGCGGGACGGTATCAGCATACTGCGCCTTGCCCACGACATGAGCAAACCCCCGGTGGCACTGGTGACCACCGCTCTGCTCACAGGGTACATTTCCCAGTCCATGAACAGCTTGGGGGTGGAGTATTTCATGCTCAAGCCCTGCGACATCACTGCCGTAGTGGAGCATCTGGAGGAAATTCGCTCCGATCAGGAGGCAAAAAAGCCCCAGCTTGTGCGCCGGAACCAGCGGCAGGAGCCGGGAATCGAAGCCATGGTCACAAGGATCATTCACGAGATCGGTGTCCCTGCCCACATCAAGGGCTATCAGTATTTGCGGGAAGCCATTATCATTGCCGTAAACGATATGGATGTGATCAACGCCATTACCAAGGTGTTGTATCCCCAGGTGGCAAAAGCCTTCGGAACAACCCCTTCCCGGGTGGAAAGAGCCATTCGCCACGCCATCGAAGTGGCTTGGGACAGAGGGGATCTGGATACTTTGCAAAGATTCTTTGGCTATACGGTAAGCAACACAAAAGGCAAGCCTACCAACTCTGAATTTATCGCCCTGATCGCGGATAAGCTGCAGCTACAGCTCAAGGGCGCGGACAAGGCTCTGTAATTATAAGCACTCCTGTTTCCCGGGATCATGCCCAAAACAGGAGTGCTTTTCCGTTTTCTCTGATTTTCTCCAAAAACCGGGGACAAAACCGAAAAAACTGTTGACTTTTTCCATAAGATGTGCTAGACTAGCTTTCGCTGTGGGATTCCGCGGCATACGCGCGAGTGGTGGAATTGGCAGACTCGCTAGATTCAGGTTCTAGTGCTCATTCCGGGCGTGCGGGTTCAAGTCCCGCCTCGCGCACCAAAGAGACATCCGAAAAGGGTGTCTCTTTTTTTGCGCACGCCCGGTGAGCGACATTCTATAGAGTAAAAGTCCCGAAGCTCCCGGCAGCGGGAAGGCTTAGCCAAAGGCAAGGTCGCAAGGCAGAATCTGAAGAAAGCCGGATTTTGAAAGCTAAAAGGTCTCCCAATGGGCGATCTCAAAAGAAGGACTCATACAGGCAGGATACATGGGCATCCTTGACCGGTACGAGTCCTTGCGCTTATGCGATTGAACCAACCTGTACCGAACGGTACGCACGGTGGTGTGGGAGGTCGGCTGCGCAGCGAATGAGTTGCCTCCTGCCCGATCGTTTATGGAGAGCAAATTTTGGGTTTGTCAGGCTGTCCGCAACAGACGATCGTGCGCTGCTTCATGCTTCATTCAGGGATAAGATCCTCTCCCGGATTTCCTCCGGAGAGACTTCCAGCACCACGCTCAGCTCCCCAAAGAGAAAATCCTCCGTCCGGCGCAGGTAGTTTTCGTCCACACTGCCCAGCCGCTTTTTCTGCTCCCGGAGCATCTTCGCCTTCAGGGTAATAGACATAAACAGCTCCAAAAGCACCCCGCAATCGTAGCTTTTGAAAAGAGCCTCGTAACGCTCTGTCAGCTCCCGGGGGACACGGGCGCAGAAGGGGGTTGCTTCCAGCTCTCCTGCTTTTTTCAACAGCTCCAGTGCTTCTTCCCGGGAAATCAGGGGGCGGGTGAAGACCTTGGGGTTATCCACAGGGGTGGTGATGGTGCAGCTTTGGCGCAGAGGGCAGAGGGTGTAGTACAGCCGCCCGTCCTTCGCTCCCGGGGACACACTCTCCACCCGGCAAACCCCGGAGCCGCCGTAAATTATAAGTTCTCCCACCTGATACATGGTAAGTTCCTGCCTTTTCTTATATGTTGGGAATATACCTATTTTATCAGATTTTTTTGGAAAATGTAAGTAAAATTTTTCAAGATTTTATCATCCCGCCACTGGTGGACAGTTACACCGGCTTTCCTGCCTTGATAACCTGCTTTGCCAGGTTTTCTCCGAAGCGGTAGAACAGATATTCCAGATTGTCCGTATTCCAGATGACCAGATCCGCCTGCTTGCCCACCTCCACAGAGCCGTGGGTTTCCACTCGACCAATGGCGGCAGCGGCGTTTAAGGTAACGGCGGTGAGGACTTCCGCCGGGGTCATTTTGTAGCCCCACGAGGCAAGATCCATCACAAGCTGCATATTAAAGCTGGGGCAGCTTCCGGGGTTGAAGTCAGAAGCCGCAGCCACAGGAACGCCCGCTTCGATCATGGCTCTTGCCGGGGCATAGGACTTGCCCAGATACAAAGAGGTTGCGGGAAGGAGAACTGCCACCGTGCCGCCTTCAGCCATGGAAGCGATGCCCTTTTGGTCAATGGCGATGAGATGCTCCGCGGAAACGGCACGGATACGCCCTGCCAGCTCGCTTCCACCCAGAGCGTCGATCTCGTCGGCGTGGATCTTTGCCCCCAAGCCGCAAGCCTGACCCGCTTTCAGGATTTCCTCAGATTCTTCCGGGGTGAACACGCCGGTTTCGCAGAATACATCACAGTATTCCGCCAAGCCCTCTGCTGCCACTTGGGGGATCATTTCCTTAATCATCAGGTCAATATAATCCCGGCGGTTTTCCTTATACTCTATGGGGACAGCGTGCGCGCCCAAATAGGTAGCCACCAGCTCCACAGGCTGTCTTTCCTTCAAATTGCGGATGACCCGAAGCTGCTTCAGCTCTGTGTCCTTATCCAGACCGTAGCCGCTTTTGGCTTCGCAGGTGGTGACGCCCAGAGAAAGCATTTGCCGCAGCACTTCCTCTGCCTTTTCAGTGAGGGCTTCTTCGGCAGCTTCTCTGGTCGCCCGGACGGTGGAGAGAATACCGCCGCCCCTTGCCAGAATTTCCAAATAGGGCACGCCCTGCCGCTTCATGGCAAGCTCGTGTTCCCGCCAGCCGCCAAAAACCAGATGGGTGTGGGCATCGATCAGACCGGGCGTGACCAGACGACCCTCCGCGTCAATGGTGTTGGCGCATTGGGGTGCTTCTCCGTTGCCCATGGCGGTGATGATACCGCTTTCCGCTTCTATCCAGACATTTCTCAGGCAGGCGATGCTCCCCTGAGCGGAGCCCCCTTTGGCTGCCTTGCCTGTGGGGGTTGCCAAAAGACCGATATTTTTAATGACCAGCTTTTCCATAATCACTTACCCAGAATTTCCCGGATCATATCCCGGTCGGCTACTTCGGGGACGGTGATGTGATCCGTCTCCCGGAAGGCTTCGTTGTAGGTCAAAATGGTTTCCATGGCGTTTTCGTTTCTTGCCCATGCACGGCGGGATACGCCTACCATGGTATCCCAAGGCATTGCCATACGCAAAATGGTATCCACCCGCTCACTGCCATCCAGCACCATGCCGAAACCGCCGTTAATGGACTTGCCAATGCCCACGCCGCCGCCGTTGTGGAGCGCGACCAGACTCATGCCCCGGGCGCAGTTGCCGGCATAGCACTGCACAGCCATGTCCGCCATAATGTTAGAACCATCTTTAATATTGGAAGTCTCCCGGAAGGGGGAGTCGGTGCCGCCGGTGTCGTGGTGATCTCTGCCCAGCATAATGGGCCCCACCTCGCCGTTGCGTACCATCTCGTTAAACTTCAAAGCAATGTTCATTCTGCCCAGAGCATCCTGATAGAGAATACGGCACTGCGTACCCACGACCAGCTTGTTCTTCTTGGCATCCCGCACCCAGACATAATTATCTCTGTCCTGATAGCGGCGGTCGGGGTCGATGCAGCTCATGGCGGCGGCATCGGTCTTGTCCAGATCCTCGGGCTTGCCGGACAGACAGCACCA
>JAZNYB010000188.1:0-10223 GCA_045594185.1 Faecousia sp.
GGCTGGGTCAGCTTCGGAAGGCTTACCCCGCCCTTTGCCGGGGAGACATTCAGTTCTTTATGGCAGAAAATGGGCGGCTGGGCTTCCTGCGAAGCTGCCCGGGGGAGAAATCCTTGGAGATTTATGTAAACCAAACCAAAGGCTCTTGGGAGATACCCGGCGGAAAGCTCCTGCTGGGAAGGAATTTAGGCTCTGTGGCAGCGGACGGTGTAACACTGCTACCTGATGGCTTCTGCATTTTGGAGGTGTGACCATGGAGGAAGAAAAGCTCCTTTCCGGCTATTGCCGCTGCATGGACGGAAGCAGACGGGTTTGGATAGAGTACCGGGGGCAGGAAATTCTCAGCACAGACTGTGAATGGGGGAATTGCCCTTTCCAAAAGGACTGCGAAATTGGTCGCTCCATTGGGGAAATACAGGAAGGAAAAGCATAAAAAGATCGGGTAGGACGGGGGTTGTCGCCCCTTCCTGCCCGATTATTCAACGAAGTCGCACCTGACCTTCTTTGAAAGGTCAATTTTATCACTTCAAATCATATTACAATTATGTTTTCTGAAATCATGCTCCTCATCCCGTCAGCGGATGAAATTTGTAGCGATTTTGTCTTCATAGGAAGGATGCCCCACTCCCACCCCATGTGCCAGCAGATAGTCAATGTTCCGGGCGAGGGTACGCATGGTTTGCAGCCCCTCCAAATCCTGTGCCGCTTCCTGCGGGGTGTTTCCGTGGATCTGATTCCAATACTGGCTGGTAGCTACCACCAGATTGTTCATACCGAAAAACATATTGAGCTGCTGGAAGGCACTGGTTGCACCGCCCCGGCGGCAGGACACCACGCAGGCAGCGATTTTTCCCCTGAGCTTCCCCCTGGAGGCATAAAACAGCCGATCCAGAAAGCTGATGATCTGACCTGTGGCGCACCCGTAATACACAGGCGAGCCCACCACCATGGCTTCAAATTCCTCTCCGTGGGCGAGGATCTCGTTGACACCATCATCATAAACACATTTTCCGTTTCTGCAGCCTCCGCAGGCGGTGCAGCCGGCAACCGGCTTGTTACCCACCCACATATACCAAGGCTCATGCCCCAGCCGTTCCAGCTCCTGCCCCACCTCCCGCAAGGCAAGAGCGGTACATCCGTTCTCGTGGGGACTGCCGTTTAACAATAACACCTTCATTGTTTTTCCTCCCTGAGGGCAAGCCCATCAATCTTTTCTTTATTGTAACAGACCGGACACCGTGAAGCAAGCGTTTTTTGACACCGGCACAAAACAGAGCTATGTGCCTGCCATTATGTATAAAATTTATCCCCCTACCCGGCTTGCTTCCCCGGTGTAAAGCTGTTATAATGAGGGCAAAACAAAAAAGAAACGAGGTGGGCTTTATGGCTCACGAACATTCCCACGAATATCTCCATGCCCATGGGATCGCCCACAGCCATGGTCATGTCCACGAAAATCAACGGGCTGTGGTGAACCGCCTTGCCCGAGCCATCGGTCATCTGGAAAAGGTGAAGCGCATGGTGGAGGAGGGGCAGGATTGCTCCGATGTGCTGATGCAGCTTGCGGCGGTGCGCTCCGCTCTGGATAATACCAGCAAGGTCATTCTCCGGGATCATATGCGCCATTGCATGGTAGACGCGGTTGCCGCAGGCGATATGGATGCCATTGACGAGCTGTGCGAAGCTGTGGATAAGCTGATCAAGTAAGGAACTGACCGCAGAGATGAAAAGAGCAAACCGGAAAAGGACAGCTTTTTTATTTCTGCCGTTCCCTTTGGCAAAGGACTGTGCTATAATATGGGTAATTCCCCGAAAAACCGCTGATCTTCGGGCTTTAAGGAAGGATCGTCTATGAAAAAGGAAACCATTTCCCCCTCTGTTTTGTTGATCCCCGCCGTTTTGGGTGGATTTGCCGGGTTTATGCTTCGGCTTTATATGCTTGCGGACTACGACTGGGCATATCCGGTTCTGTGGATCGTGTCCGGAATGGTGATGCTGCTGTTGCTTTTCGGCGCGTCCCGTATGGGAAAGGACGGCTCTATGGAAAGCAACCTTACCTCCGCGCCGGTATTCAAAGGTGGGATCTCTCCGGTTATTCCCATGCTTTTTGGAGCGGTCTGTCTGGGTGCGGCTTCGGTTATGGGGCTTCTGAACTACGGCGATGGGTTTGATGCCGCAGCCGCGGCTCTTGGGCTGATCAGTGCTGCCTGTCTGGGCGTGCAGGCATTTTTGCGCCGGGAGGGTTCGGCTTCCCCCGCTGCCGGCATGGTCATTGCACTGGCTCTGGCTGTCGATCTGATCTCCCGCTTCCGCCATTGGAGCAGCGACCCTCTGGTGAGCGACTACTGCTTCCAGCTTCTGGCGTGTCTGTTTTCCATGCTGGCGGCATTTCATCTGGCAGGCTTCCCTTTGGGACAGGGAAAGCGGAGAACCACCATTTTTATGTCCTTCAGCGCCGTATTCTTCTGCCTGATCTGTCTGGCGGACGGAGGGTTGGATTCCCGGCTGCACTATGGCGGCTTGGCTGTGTGGCTGCTGGGTGGCGGCTGCGTTCTGAGACAGCCCCAAAGGAAGCAGCCCGAGAGAAACCCGGAAGATCCGGAAACCGGGGAGGCTCTCTGATTTGAAGACCGTAACCATCTATACCGACGGTGCTTGCTCCGGCAACCCCGGCCCCGGGGGTTGGGGAGCGATTTTGGAGTATATGGGTCACGAAAAGGAGCTTTCCGGTGGCGACCCGGCTACCACCAACAACCGCATGGAGCTGACCGCCGTGATCGAAGCCCTCTCCCGCTTGAAAGAGCCTTGTCAGGTAGAGCTGTATTCCGATTCCAAATATGTGATCGATGCTTTGGAAAAGGGCTGGGTCTGGGGCTGGAAAAAAAAGGGATGGATCAAGTCCGACAAAAAGCCCGCCCTTAATGTGGATCTGTGGGAGCGGCTTTTGCCCCTGATCGAAAAGCACCGGGTTTGTTATCATTGGGTCAAGGGCCACGCCGAGAATCCCAAAAATAACCGCTGTGACCAATTGGCGGTAGCCCAAAGCAAACAATATAAATGATCTCAGGCGCGGAAAAGCCCTGTCCATAAACCGCGCTTTTCTCTCCTGTACCGGAAAAACGCTCCCTTGGCAAATGCAGCCTTGGGAGCTTTTCCATTTCATCAAAAAGGAGCCGGTTGCCCGGCTCCTTAAAATTATTGTGACTTAGCAGCAGCCGCAGGAGTTGGTGTCACAGCCACAGGTGTTTCTCTCACAGCCGCAGCCGCAGCCGGAGCCCAGCATATTGCCATTGCCGCAGGAGCAGAAGATGAGGAGCAGGATGATGATCCACCAGATGTTGCCGCAGCCAAAGAAACCGGAATTGCAGTTCATAGAGATTACCTCCAGGATTTGATTTGAGCCGGCTGTCGTTGCCGCTCATTCCATGGTATTCACCGGGCAGGATTTTGTGCGAAAAGGCTCTCCAAATTTCCGAAGCTGTAGCCCTGTTCCTCCAGCCGGGTCAGCAGCTCGTCCAGAATCTCGGCGTTGGTCCGGGAGGTGGAGTGCAGAAGCACCACCGCTCCGTTGTGCATCCTTCCCAACAGCTTGGAAAAGGCTTGCTCGTGGGTGGGCTGGCTGTCGTTATTCCAGTCCACATAGGCAAGGGACCAAAAGACCGTCTTATAGCCCAGCTTCTGTGCCATCTTCAGGTTCTCCTCGCTGTAAAGCCCCTGAGGAGGACGATAAAACCGGGGAAGCTCCTGCCCCACTGCTTCTTTGTAAGCCTGCTCCACCAGCTCCAGCTCCTTTTGAAAGGCAGATTCGTCGGAGAGCTTGGACATATCATAGTGGTGCGCCGTGTGATTGCCCACAATGTGTCCCTCCGATGCCATGCGTTTTACCAGCTCCGGGTTTCGTTCAATGTAAGAGCCAACCAGAAAAAAGGCGGCGGGAGCGTTATGCTTTTTCAAGGCGTCCAAAATTTCCGCGGTACAGCCGTTTTCATAGCCTGCGTCAAAGGTAAGGTAAATTGTTTTTTCCTCCGTGTCGCCTATATAGACCGCGTCATACTGACTGAGAGCGGCAGAGGAAGCATTGCCTACAGGCGCACTGCCCTCCTGCCGGAAGCTAAGCCCCCAAGAGCCCGTTTCCACAGCCTTTTCTCCAAAGACACCCAGTGTCAGCACCATCGCCAAAGCCAGCGCGCAAATGCAAATGGAAATATCCCGTTTTTTCATAAGATCACCCCAATCAAAGCTATGCGGCTTGACCGGGGAATATGTGAAGCGACACCCCTCTTTCCTGTGAGAATTTCCACAATATTTCTGATAAATCCCCTTGCCTTTCTTGCGCTTTTGCGATATGCTATAGATGTTAAAGTGTACCCTCAAAATTGTGAAAGGAAGTGTTACTTTGATCCGTGTTGATATTTCCAATGTGTGGGGCGAGCTTTCTTTGCCGGAGCTTTTGGCCATTGAAGCCGAAACCTCCGCAGCCCACATGACCCTCACCGATGGCTCCGGTGCGGGCAATGATTTTCTGGGCTGGCTGAATCTTCCCACCTATGAAAAAACCGAAGAAATGCGCCGCATTGAAGCTGCCGCAAAGCAGATTCGGGAGAACTCTGAGGCTTTTGTGGTGGTAGGTATCGGCGGCTCCTATTTGGGTCCCAGAGCGGCAATCGAGCTGATGTATGGCCCTAACTATAACCTGAACCGGGGAACAAAAGGCAACCCCCAAATCTTTTTCGCCGGAAACACCCTGTCCACCAGAGCATGGAACGATTTGGAACGGCAGCTTGAGGACAAGGACTTCTCCGTGGTCTTTATTTCCAAATCCGGCACCACCACCGAGCCCGCCATCGCTACCAGAGCCCTGCGCTGGATGCTGGAGCGCAAGTATGGCACAGACGGAGCAAAGAGCAGAATCTTTGTCATTACCGACCCCGAGAAGGGTGCGCTGCGCCAGATGGCAATGGACGAGGGCTGGGAAACCTTCGTCATTCCTCCCGATGTGGGCGGGCGTTTCAGTGTGCTCACCGCCGTAGGTTTGCTGCCCATGGCTGTTGCGGGCATTGATCTTTGCGATGTAATGCTGGGTGCGGCCAAAGCGAAAAAGGACTATGATCTTCGCTCCTTTGAAAATCCCGTGTGGCTCTATGCCGCGCTGCGAAATCTCCTGTACCGCAACGGCAAGCGCATCGAGCTGCTTACCTCCTTTGAGCCTGCCTTTAAGATGATGGGCGGCTGGTGGCAGCAGCTATTCGGAGAATCCGAGGGCAAGGACGGACAGGGCTTGTTCCCCGCCACCGCTGAATTTACGGCTGACCTGCACTCTCTGGGTCAAATGATCCAGCAGGGACAGCGCAACCTTTTTGAAACAATGATCCGTTTCGCTCCTGCCGAGCCTGCCGTTACAGTTGATTCCGATGCCAAAAATCTGGACGGTCTGAACTATCTTGCGGGAAAAACACTGGATTTCGTGGACGAGCAGGCATACCGTGGCACTCTGGCAGCCCATGTTGATGGCGGCGTACCTGTGATCACCATTGATCTTGGGGAGCTGAACGACATGAAGCTGGGCGAGATGTTCTACTTCTTTGAGCTGGCTTGTGGTGTTTCCGCTTACATTCTCGGGGTCAACCCCTTCAACCAGCCCGGTGTGGAGTTCTATAAGAGAAATATGTTCCAGCTTTTGGGTAAGCCCGGCTATGAAGCATAGGCAAAGTGTTTTTTCCGTGAAAACAGTTGCAAAACAGGCAAAAAGCTGGTAGAATAGACCTGTACAAACTGCCCCCGTTGTGGGGAAGGAGGAGATACCTATGGTTAAGTTAATTATGGGGCTGAAGGGCTCCGGCAAAACGAAGGAACTGGTCAAGAGCATTAATGAGGCCGTTCAGAGCGAGACTGGCAGCGTTGTCTGCATCGAGCAGGGTAAGTCCCTGATGTATGATGTAGATTACCGTGTCCGCCTGATTGATGCCCAGGAATATGCTATTTCTAATATCACCCTGCTTCAGGGATTCATCAGCGGTCTTCACGCCGGAAATTTCGATATTACCCATGTGTTTATTGAGGGCCTTTACAAAATGCTGGGCAATGACCGCTCTGCCGGTGACGAGTTTGTTGTTTGGTGCGAGAATTTCGGCAAGGTCAACGAGATGAATTTTACCATCACTGTTTCCGATGAGCCCGCCGAGGCTTCCGAAACCATGAAGAAATTTCTGTGATCCATCGATTACATATACAATGCCCCCCACCTGACTTCGGGTGGGGGTTTCCATATCCGCAATTCATCATACATAAGGAAAAACCCTGAAACCTGTTACAGTTTCAGGGCTTTCATTAGTTAGGGTTCAGCAAATGTTACTTGCGCAATCTGATTATCCGGGGATCTCGGTCATGAAGCCGCCCTTGACAGGAGCCTTGGAAGCGCCGGTACAGGGGATCAGGGACAGCTCGTCAACCTGAGTGCCGGTATAGAATGCGAAGTACTTGTAGCTGGCAGAAGAGTTCAGGGACAGGTATCTGGTGGTAGAACCACTGGTGAAGTACAGATAGAAGGTGCCGTCAGAATTCTTCTCAACGCTCAGATTCAGTGCGTTAGCCTCGGTCACGAACTTGCCGGAGTTGCCGGAGGACCAGCCAAGATACTTGGAGGTGCCGGAGATACCCTCAGCATAGACCTTGTAGGTGCCGTCGCCATTATCGACCAGAACGAATACCTTGTTGGCATCGGGGGAAGCAATGGAGGTGGGCAGCGTGGTCAGACCGGAATCTTCCTGAGAATAACGCTTGGTCAGCCAGCCGGTGGTGGTGTTGGTCATATACATATAATTGCCGGAGCTGCGCTTTGCGGCAATATAGTATCTGCCGGCGAAGCTGCTGGTCTCAGTGCTGCCGGAGTCGGAACCGGTATCTTCGTCGCCGGAGTCAGAGGTACCAGCATTGCTCTTGTACAGATAGAAGTAGCAGGAGCCGGTGGAGGTGCTGCTGACACAGTAGAAGATGGGGTTGCCGTTGGTGGAAGCGGTGCTGGAGTAATCCATGTCGTCACGGAGAGACATATAGTAGGTAGCCTTCAGAGTGAATGCCTGCTTGCTGGAGTTGTAGGAAGCCTTCCAGCTTGTAGCGGTGGACTCGCCGTAGCACAGTCTGTTGCTGTAGCCGGAGGGGTTATACAGAACATTGCTGCCGCCGTCGGACAGGGTGAAGCTGCTGCTGGAGCCGCTCAGAGTCCAAATGACGCTGTCGGTAGCGGTCAGGGAAGAAGGCACGGAGTCGAAGTTTGCACCCAGGGAGTCAACGCCCCAGTATGCGCCGTCTTCCTGCTTCATCAGAGCATAGTGGCTGTAGTCAACTTCGTTGGTAGCGGCGGCAAGGATGATGTATCTGCCGTCGGTGATCTCAGAAGCGCTGGTAACCAGAGTGAAGACTTCCTCAGAGGAGGAGCTGCCGGAATCGTCGCTGCCGCCGGAGGAGGATCCATCAGAAGCGCCGCAGACGGTGCAGTAGCCGTTGGAGTAGCTGTGACCGGTAGCGGGGATGGTGGTAGAGCTGACAGTCACGCCGCAGGAGTTACAGGTCACAACGGTCTTACCAGCGGTGGTGCAGGTTGCGGGAGTGGTGGAGGTGCTGGTGCTCACGTGACCGGTAGCGGGGATGGTGGTGGTGCTGATGGTCTCGCCGCAGTCGTCACAGGTAACAACGGTCTTGCCGGAAGCAGTACAGGTAGCAGCAGTGGTAGAGGTGCTGGTGTTGCTGTGGCTGCATTCGGTGGTGCCGGAGTCGGAGCTGCCGCCATTGCTCTTGTACAGATGGAAATAGCAGGTGCCGGTGGAGGTGCTGGAAGCGCCCATGACCACGGGGTTGCCATTGCCGGTAGCGGTGGAGTAGCTATAGTCATCACGGAAGGATACATAGTAGGTAGCCTTCAGAGTGAATGCCTGCTTGCTGGAGTTGTAGGAAGCGGTGAAGCTGGTAGCGGTGGATTCACCGTAGCACAGACGGCTGTTGTAGCCACTGGGAACATACAGGTACTCGCTGCCGCCGTTGCCGAACTTCAGAGCGCTGCTGGAACCGGTAACATTCCAAATCAGAGTCTCATTGGTGCAGGTCAGACCGGTGGGCAGGGAATCGAAGGAAACACCGGTGGTGTCGATGCCCCAGTATGCGCTGTCTTCCTGACGCATCATGACATAATAGGGATAGTCCACAGAGGAGGTAGCAGTCATCATAACGATGTATCTGCCGGCAGTGAGGTCGGATGCGCTGGTGACCAGCTCAAAGACTTCGCTGTCAGTGGTGGTGCTGCCGGAGGAAGAGCCATCGGATGCGCCGCAGACGGTGCAGGTGCCGTTGGAATAGCTGTGTCCGGTAGCGGGGATGGTGGTGGTGCTGACGGTTGCGCCGCAGGAGTTACAGGTCACAACAGTCTTACCAGCGGTAGTACAGGTAGCGGGGGTGGTGGAGGTGCTGGTGCTGGAGTGGCTGCAGGAGGTAGTCTCCTGGAACAGAGTCCACTGAGAGTTTACAGTCTGATAGGTGTCAACATTGCCCTGGCCGGGATAGGTATCCTGAACGGAGGCAACGATGGGGAACGCAACATAGTTGCTGCGGGCAGAGCTGTAGGAGTAGGAGGAGTATGCGGGATCCCAGTAGCCGTAGGTGCTCTTGATGTAAGAGATAGCGGAAGCAACGGTGTTGCCGGCGATCATCTTATCCCAGAAACCAGCTTCGTACTTATAGTCGCCGGTGAAGGAAACGGACTGAGAATAACCATAGACGGTGTGAACGCCTCTGTTACGCAGAGGAGCATTCAGGCCCTTGGTAGCCATGCCCAGGCAGATAGCCATCCACAGCAGGCTGTTGGGGGCATCCTGATCCATATGGTTGGAGATTGCGGTGCCGTCAACGCAGTATGCGCTGCCGCCGTTGTATGCGTGGTAGTAAGTGCCATAGGTGCCGGAAACAGCAGTCATATCAGCGCTGGTGATGCCGGTACCGGTCTTCAGACACAGATAAGAGGTGTTAGCCTGAGAAACATAGTCATCGCCGCTGGCATAGTCAGTGGTGCCATGGGAGTCGAACATAACCACAGCGCCGCTTTCCATAGCGGTAGCGATGTTGTCAATGGTAGCGGAGGTGTAGCCATACTGATAAGCGGAGCCGCCGGTAGCGGAAGCAACGCTCTTAACCTCGTTGAGGTACTGATCAGTGAAGCTGGAGTCAGCGGAGTAGGAGCTGTTGTAGTAGGGGGAGATCAGGTATACGGAAGCGGAGTCGGGGGTGTTGCCAGCCTGAATCTCTTCAACAGGACCGGTGCTCATGACGGCGTTGCCGGAGCCGGCCTTTGCGCTCTTCTGCCGGAGCAGGGGGTTGTAGCCGCAAACGATGCCTTCAGTGGTTTCCCAGGTGAAGAAATCGCCGTTGCGAACGATGGAGCCCTTAACAAAGGTATCGGAAGCCTTAACCAGCTTCTCAACCTGCTTGGACAGGGCTGCGTAGTCAGCAACAGTAGCGGTGGCGGCATTGGTAATGTTTTCAGCCTCGAAAGCATCGATAACATTCCAAATGTCCTCCTGGACGATATTATGAGCCTCGGCGGTGATGACCTCACCCTTGTCGGTGAAGTTCACAACAGGGCGGGGGCCCAAAGCGAGAACGCCAGTGGGGAGGATGGAAACGAGCATTGCCAAAACGAGCAAAGACGAAACCAGAGTGCGGATGGTCTTCTTCATAGATTACTCTCTCCTTTAACAGAGTTTTTACGGCTTTACCAGCCATAGTAAGTGAGTTATACCATATCTCGTCACTAAAGTAAAGTAGTTTCTGGATATTTCTGGCATAAATTTTGATAGAATTCTGAATCTGTTTTTTGGTAATATTGCCCTATGCTTTGTCCTGTTTCGCAATGCGGACTTTTCGCTCTTTTTTTACGCAAAAAAGCAGAAGAAATATACACATTTCAAGGGCGCAACACTAAAAAATCGTCGGGCTTTCCTTTGAATCAGGCAGTTTCCTGAAAAACCTTACCAAAGGAATCGTGGACGGAAGACCCAAAAAACCTTCCGTCCACATATATTATGTCATGATCTGTCAGTTGTTTCCGACTTACTTTGTGGGGAGCTCTACCGGGAGCTTGCCCTCGTAAACGCCTTCGTCCATGGCCTCCAGAAGCATCCGGGCAGCCAGCTCCGTATACTCATAAGCAGCGATCAGAGCATCGGCACGCTCCACCA
>JAZNYB010000189.1:0-2733 GCA_045594185.1 Faecousia sp.
CCACATTCCCAACAATGATCTGTCTTGTCATGTTTATTACCTCACCGGAAGATATAAAAAACATCCTTAAACAAAATGAGTATCATAAGTGCCAGCAGGAGAACCATACCCACACCGTGGACATAGCCCTCGATCTTGGGATTCAGCTTCTTTTTGGTGATGCTTTCAATGGCGGTCGTCAGCACTACGCCTACCACCCGACCACCATCCAGCGCGGGGATGGGAAGCAGATTCATAACGCCCAAATTGGCGGCAATGAGCGCGCCAATGGTCAGGAAATTCAAAATACCAATGGTGGGGGTTTGGCTCTGGGTGCCTACATCCGCCATGGTCTTGACGATATACACAGGGCCGCCCATGTCCTTCAGCTCCACATCCCCCCGGAACAGCATTTTCAGGCTGAGCCAGACGGATCTTACATAATTGCGGCAGGTGTTCCAGCTATAAGAAACGGTATTGAGCAGGTTTCTGTCCCGCGCTTTGAAATTCAGCCCAAGGCGCATTGCCGTCTGACCATTTCCAAGGGGAAGCTCCCGGGGTTCTGTATTCAAATCATCAAAAAACAGCTTTTCCCCCTTGCGAATAACCGTGAAATCATGGACATTGGCATTCTGAGAAAGACCGTATGCCATAATGGTGGTTACATCATTTTTGGTAAAGATCCTTTCTCCGTCCACCGCATAGATGGTGTCCCCCGCCTGGAGATACCCCTCAAAGGAACTGCCTGCCTCCACGCTTTCCAGTGTCGTCTCAGGAAGCTGCTGGTAGTAAGAGGAAGATCCCACCATGAAGAAGGTCAGCAGGAACGCCAGAACCAGATTCATAAACGCGCCGGCAACCAAGACAATGATCTTCTGCCACCATTTGGCATTGCCAAAAGCTCTGGGGTCGTCACTGTCTCCGTCCTCCCCTTCCATGGCGCAGTAACCGCCTATGGGGATACAGCGCAGGGCATAAAGCGTCTCCCCTTTCTGCTTTTTCCAGATGGCGGGACCCATGCCGATGGCAAACTCGTTGACCTTGATCTTAAACAGCTTCGCGGTGAAAAAATGACCAAACTCGTGGATTCCGATCAGGATACCGAAAAACACAAAGGCTAAAAGAATATAGAGAATATACAATCAGATGACCTCCACTTTGCTTGTAACATAGACACGAGCCAGTCTGTCTGCCTCGATGATCTGCTCCAGGGTGGGCTCTTTGACGAAGGGTACAGCCGCCATTGCCCCTGACACCAGAGCGGGAATATCATAAAACCCAATTTTTTCTTCCAAATACAGCCCCACAGCCACCTCGTTGGCACCGCTGAGAACTGCCCCCATAGTTCCCCCCGCCTTTGCCGCTTCATAGGCAAGAGCCAGACAAGGGAAGGCTTCCGGATCGGGGGCCGCGAAGGTGAGACTGCCGCAGGTGAGCAAGTCCAACTCCGGAGCAGGACACACCGTACGGTCAGGCCATGTTAAGGCAAGCTGAATGGGAAGCCTCATATCCGGCGTGCCAAGCTGAGCAAGCACCGCGCCGTCCGTATACTCCACCAGAGAATGGATCACACTCTGCCGGTGGATCACCACAGACATCTGCTCCAGGGGCATTTCATACAGCCGCATGGCTTCAATCACTTCCAAGCCCTTGTTCATCAGGGTGGCGCAGTCAATGGTGATTTTCGCCCCCATCTTCCAGTTGGGGTGCTTTAGGGCATCGGCTTGGGTAACGGCAGCCAGCTCCTCCCGGTTCTTGCCGAAGAAAGGCCCACCGGAGCAGGTGAGGATCAGCCGCTTGACCTGAGATTTGTCCCGGCATCCGGCAAGGCACTGGAAAATGGC
Organism: Faecousia sp.; assembly: GCA_045594185.1. GTDB lineage: Bacteria > Bacillota > Clostridia > Oscillospirales > Oscillospiraceae > Faecousia. Next base: position 1,824 of record JAZNYB010000189.1, read on the forward strand.
ACTATGCTCCGAGTCCACAGGAATGATCTCCGCACCATGCTCTTTAGCCGCAGCCATAACCAGCTCACCGGCGCAGACCATGGTTTCCTTGTTGGCAAGACCGATTCGTTTGCCCTTTTGAATTGCCGCCATGGTGGGCTCTAACCCAACCATGCCAACCACCGCCGTAATGACCGTATCCGCTTCCTCCATGGAAGCCGCCCGGAGAAGTCCCTCTTTTCCGAAGGCGACCTCTGTGGGAAGATCGGAGATCAGTGCTTTCAGTTCTTTCGCTGCTTCAAGGCTGCCCATAACAGCAAGGCGGGGACGAAACTCCCGGCACTGCCGCGCCATGCGCTGTGCGTTAGAACCGGCAGTGAGGGCGCAGACGGAAATTCCCAGCCTTCCGGCAACATCCAGTGTCTGTCTTCCGATAGAGCCGGTAGAGCCTAAAACGGAAATACACTTTACCATATCAGCCCACCCCCGCAGTGGCTACCGCAAGAGGCAGCATAAGAATGAGGACTTCCGTCACAGGGGCGACCAGCATCATGCTGTCGAAGCGATCCAAAATGCCGCCGTGACCGGGGATCAGGTTGCCATAGTCCTTGATGCCCACCTGTCTTTTAATGACGGAGAAGGTCAGGTCACCAACAATGGAGATCACAGAACCCACAACGCCGTAAACAATGCCGTACCAATAGATCACATCGAAGCCGAAAGCCTTATCCAGAATAAGGGCATACAGCTCCAGAAGGGCGACTGTAGCCAGAACGCCGCCGATTGCCCCCTCCACAGTCTTTTTGGGGCTGATGATGGGAGCCAGCTTATGCTTACCAAAGGCTCTGCCCACGAAATAAGCGGCAGAGTCGGCGGTAAAGGCAAGGATACAGGGAATGATAATGAGGAATTTCCCCAGGCGGGTGTCCGT
>JAZNYB010000190.1:0-2484 GCA_045594185.1 Faecousia sp.
GCATTTCTATTATCTGACCAATGACCATTACGGAGAGGTACTGCTGAAGCTCTTATGCAGCAAAGCGAAGCGCGCTGCATTGGACAGTGTTCTTACCCAAGGATTAAAACCGGGGCAACCCGGATTGTCAATCGTAAACGATGCAATTGACCGGGACGGGAATCCCGTCCTATTTGGGTATCTGTTGGATATGCCAAGAATCAACCGATTCTGTAACGGTCTGGAACTTCACCAAAAAAGCGGCACGCTGATTTGCTTTGACTTTCAAAGCGAAGCTCTGCGAAGCTTTTGCGGAAGCAGGGTTCAAATTCAAGCAATTCGTTTTGATAAGTTCGAAGGGAGTTTTTTTAATCAAAAAAAGCAAAGTCATTAAGATCCTGATAGCAGCGCCGCTGGCTATCTTGGCAACCCTTTACGCAGGTGGATATATTTCACAGTTCATTTACAACTACAACCAGTGGCAGCGAAGCGGAGCTTCTCCCGGGGACGGGACTTCTCCCCTTTCGGCATCGCCCGATTTCTTAACCTGTATCCGCGCAGCCTTCCGGATTCCGGAAGGTCTGATCGGTATTGGTGCCTGTATTTTGCTGCTCGTCGTTCTTTTGGTGATGGTCATGCGAATGGGATACAGCGATACCGGTGAGTATGACCGAGATCGGAACTTTACTTATTCCTCCAAAGGAACTTACGGAACATCCGGCTGGATGGACCGCAAGGAAATGGCAGAGGTATTGGAACTGGTTCCGGATCTGCGAAAGCATAAAGGCATTGTCCTCGGTTTGCTGGACGGAAAGGCGGTATGTATTCCGGAGAAAACAATGCTCAACAGCAATATTGCCGTTTACGGCGCAAGCGGTTCCAAGAAAACAAGAGCCTTTTGTGTCAACCGTATTCTGCAAGGCGTAGCCGGTATGAATCCGGATACGCTGGAAGGTGGAGAATCTCTGATTATCTGCGATCCCAAGAGTGAGCTTTATGAGAAGACCAGTGAGTATCTTCGCAAGAAAGGTTATGTCGTAAAGATGTTCAACCTTGTCCAGCCGGAAAACTCCGATTCCTGGAACTGCCTTGCGGAAGTAGACGGTCAGGAGCTGATGGCGCAGCTTTTCGTTGATGTCATTATTAAGAACACTAGCGGCGCCAAGGGCGATCATTTCTGGGACAGTGCGGAAATGAACTTGCTGAAAGCATTGGTCCTCTATACCGACAGATGCTATCCACCGGAACATAGGAATATGGGGCAGGTATACCGGCTGCTCACACTCCAGTCCGAAAACGAGCTGAACAGCTTGTTTGAGGTTCTGCCAAATAACCATCCGGCAAAGGCACCGTTTACCCTGTTCAAGCAGGCATCTGATACGGTGCGCAGCGGTGTTATCATCGGCTTGGGCAGCCGGCTCCAAGTATTCCAGGCAGATCTTATCAAAAAGATCACCGCCGCTGATGAAATTGACTTGGAGCTTCCGGGAAAACAACCTTGTGCGTATTTTCTGATCACAAGCGATCAGGACAGTACCTTTGATTTTCTGGCTTCCCTATTTGTCTCCTTCGTGTTTATCAAGCTTGTTCGCTATGCGGATAAGAACTGCGAGGGCGGCAGACTTCCAGTGCCGGTACATATCCTCGGTGAAGAGCTGACGGCCTGCGGCACGATCCCTGACCTTGCCCGCCGTTTAAGTGTGATCCGGTCAAGAAACATTTCTATGTCCTGTGTATTCCAAAACCTTGCCGGCCTGCAAAACAGATATCCCTATAACCTGTGGCAGGAGATTCTGGGCAACTGTGATTCCACATTGTTTCTTGGTTGCTCAGATCCATTAACGGCCTCTCTTGTTTCAGAGAGAACAGGTCTTGCCAGCGTAGCAGTGTCCAGCAAGTCCAAGCAGCTTGGTTCCTGGCGTATATCCAACTACACACCGGAGTTTCGTGAGACCAGCGGTGTGGGTAAGCGTCCGGTGCTGACTCAGGATGAAGTGATGCGGCTACCAAACGATCAGGCCCTTGTTATTATTCGCGGGCATAAACCGCTGAAGGTGCAAAAGTTTGATTACTCCAGACACCCGGAGGCTGGAAAGCTTAAATCCTGTAAGGCATCCAGCTATGTCCCACAGTGGCGGCAAAAGGAAATGGAAACAGGCAAGGATATGCTTAGCGAACCACCACCTAAACCACCTGCGAAGAAGAAACCGCCGAAAAAGAAGTCCACAGCTCCAAAAAACCCGAAGGAAGAACCGAAAGATGCGGTTTCTGCTCCACCGCCGCCTCCGCCCCCTACTCCGGATATTCCGGATAATGACGGAGAGATCATAGCCGTCGATAAAAATTCATTGATGGCATAACACTAATAAGGAGGATTGATAACCTATATGTCCAAAGCAAACGATTTTACCGAAGACACTATCCCCACCCCCGAAGAAAAAGGAGTACTCGATGAACCGATTCCCGAAGACGGGTCGTAGCCATGTCGTTCTGTGTGCCAAGGGG
>JAZNYB010000191.1:0-8403 GCA_045594185.1 Faecousia sp.
AATGGGGCTGGGGTGGTCAGGAGCTTCATCTGGTGGAGGTTCATGGCTTTTCGGAAATCGTAAACCGGAAGGAATATCCATGCCTTTTGGTCATGCCACAATGCCCCCCGGACAGCTTTTGGGCGGCTCGGGTGGAGTCTATGCTGGAATTTATCCGGCAGCTAAAGGCGGCGTTTCCCATTGACGAGGATCGGGTATATCTCACGGGACTCAGCATGGGCGGCTACGGCACATGGTTTACCGCCATGGCAAAGCCGGAGCTGTTCGCCGCCATCGCCCCGGTTTGCGGCGGTGGTATGGCTTGGAACGCGGGCGTGCTGAAAATGCCGGTTTGGGCATGGCATGGGGTGGAGGATGATACGGTCAGCGTGTATCAGTCTGACGAAATGGTGGCGGCACTGAGAAAAACTAACCCGGAAGCCCGCTACACCAGACTGCCCGGCGTGGGACACAATGCCTGGGATCATGCTTACAGAGACGAGCTGATGCAATGGCTTTTGGCGCAAAAGCGGGTTGCCTCTCTTTAATTGGTGGTTTACATAACACGAAAAGAAACCAAAGGAGGACATTCCGGTGAAGCAGAAAAAGAAAAGCGCGTTCAAAGCCACCCTTGTGGCAACCGTAATTGCCATGCTCATTACCTACCTTTTCGGTCGCTTTTTAACCGGCAGAACCAACGAAACTTTGTTATCTCTGGGTATGCCTGTAAGCTGCATATATGCGGCAGTCAGCGGCATAAAAGCCTTTTTATCCATGCTGATCGGTGTTATGATCGCCTATAAAGCGGTTTACAGGAGAAAGATCCCCGGATTTGCCACTGTGCTTTTCTCCCTTCTGGCAGGAGCGGTCTGCGGTATTGTTCCCTGTACCAAATACTACGCAATGCTGATCTATCGCACCGGCTTACCGGTAGAGCTGATGCCCATTGTCCATTTGGTGTTTATCTTTTTGGTGTTCTTCCTCCTTGGGCTGGTGCTGTTTGCCATGACCAAGCCTGCTGTGGCAGCTTCCGGCAGTTCCGCTGTGAGCGGTATTTCCGCCAACGAAACAGCCGCGCCTGTTCAGTCGGTCAGAACGACACAGGTGGAAACACCCGGCTACGGTATGCGGGACGATGAGGACGATAACAATAACAACAGCTTTTTGAAGTATAAGTAACAGATTTTGGCTTGTCGTTGACTTACCATTGCCAAAACAAAACGCGCCGGGCAGCCATCCCGGAATTTGGAAGGAGTTAATCCATGAACAGAGAAACAATCGATAAAATTTTGCGGGAAACCGCCTATGTACGCACCGGGGGCAGCCCTGAGGAATTGCGGTGCGCCCGGTATATTCAGAATGTTTGTAAGGAAATGGGATTGGAAGCGCGGCTTCATGGCTTTGAGGTAGATGTAGCGGAGATTCACGAAGCGACCTTTGAGGCAGACGGCGTTCAGATTCCCTGTAAGGGCTACTTGTGCGCCGGAAGCGGAGAGGTGGAAGCGGATTTCTATTATCTTCCCAACACCGACCCCTGTTCTCTTGCCGGGTGTAAGGGAAAGATCGTCATGGTGGACGGCTATCTGGGCTACTGGATCTACCACGACCTTTTGGAAAACGGCGCGGTGGGCTTTGTCACCTATGACGGCAACGCCAACTATGCCGACCGGGACATGGATCAAAGAGAGCTGCGTTCCTATGTGAGCAAGGGGGAGAAGATCCCCGGGGTGAACATCAATGCCAAGGATGCCATTTCCCTGATCGAAAAGGGCGTGAAGCGGGCAAAGATCACCCTTTCCCAGACGGAGGGCAAGGGGCAGTCTCACAATGTGATTCTGGATCTTCCCGGTGAAGTGCTGGAGACGATCGTGTTCACCGCTCACTATGACTCCACATCCCTGTCTCAGGGTTCTTACGACAATATGTCCGGCTCTATTGGGCTGCTTGCCATGGCGGAGCATTTCTCGACTGCCCCTCACCGCTATGGTTTGCGGTTCATCTGGTGCGGCAGTGAGGAGCGGGGACTTTTGGGAGCGAAGGCTTATACCAACGAAAACGAGGAAGCCCTGAAATCTGTAGTCCTCAACATCAATCTGGACATGATCGGCTGTATCATGGGCAAGTTTATCGCCTGCTGTACCTCCGAGGAAAAGCTGGTGCATTATATTTCCTATATGGCTTCCGAAGAAGGCTTCGGGATGCACGCCTATCAGGATGTATATTCCAGCGACTCCACCCCCTTTGCGGATAAGGGTGTTCCCGCCGTTTCCTTCGCCCGCATCGCGCCCCCCAATACCGCCACCATTCACAACCGCTACGACACTCCGGCAGTGATGAGTGCCGCTCAAATGGAAAAGGATATTGCCTTTATCCAGGCGTTTGCCACCAGAATGGCTTGTGCCAAGCGTGTTCCAGTGGCAAAGGAGATTCCCGGAAATATGAAGGATAAGCTGGATGTTTATCTGGCAAGAAAGCGGAAGTAAGGAAATAATTATCAGCGGCTTTTCCGTCCGTAATGGGCAGAAAGGTCGCTGTCTCTCATAATGGTAACAAAAGAAACAGTATGCAAAATCATAACCATAGTACCTGATTATCAGTATACCGTGTTGCATATTGTAACGACCAAGGTCCAAAATTATTGAAATCGACTCTGTTTTGTGGTAGAATGAGCTATAATCAGGAGGAATTAAACAGTTTAATCATTTTTCCTTTCAGGATGGGGGCAAATGGATATGTTTTTATTTGGCGAAGATACAACTGAATACTATGAAACGCTACGAGTCCTTATGGAACGCTGGGAATATGAAATTGTAGAATTTAAGGAAGCAAAGGGGCAGTATTCCACGGATAAGCTTGGTCAGTATTTTTCTGCAATCAGTAATGAAGCAAACCTTCGGGAAAAGCAATTTGGCTGGTTTATTCTGGGTGTAAGCGAAAAGGGTGAAAAGCATCCTGTTGGTACTGCTTACAAGCAAGGTGATTCTTCCTTGCTTGAAAATTTGAAGTACGAAATCGCATTAAACGCAACTGATGGTATATCCTTCCTGGATATTATCGAGCTGTACCCCGAGTATCAAGGCAGAAATTACCGTGTTTTGGTGTTCAAAATCCCTGCGGCGGCTGCCGGCATTCCAACAGCATGGAAAAATCAGTATTACGCTCGTTCCGGCGAAAGTCTTGTCCGGTTGCAACAATACAAGATCGACCAAATCCGAAACCAAGAGCGCAGGGATTGGTCCAAGCAATTTGTTGATGGTGCCACCATCGACTGCCTTGATTCTGCCGCTATCAAGCTTGCCCGGAAAAAGTACAAGGAGAAAATGCGTAAGTACCACATTATTGAAGAGGTTGACGCAATGACCGACGCGCAATTTTTGGAGAAGCGCAAGCTGGTAATTGGCGGAAAAGTTACCAACGCAGCTATGCTGTTACTTGGAAACTCCGACTATGATCATCTGTTCAAGAGCGCGCCGGTAATGATGTGGCGGCTTTACGGAAATGATGGTGCAATCAAGGACTATATGATTTTAGGTATTCCCTTTATTTGCGCAACAGATCAGATTTTTGCAAAGATCCGAAATCTGACGTATCGCTATATGCCTGACCAACAATCCCTGTTCCCTCGAGAGATTCAGCAGTACGATGCCTGGTTGCTTCGTGAGCTTTTGAATAACTGCATTGCCCACTCCAACTATCAACTGGGAGGACGGATCTACATCAATGAATTTGAAGATCGCATAAAGATTACAAATCCTGGTGACTTTCTCCCTCAGACGATTGAAAATGTGTTGAAAATCAGTTATAACCCGCCGTTTTATCGGAATCAGCTTCTTGCTGAGGCGATGGTCAACTTCAATATGATCGACACGGCAACCATGGGCATCCGCAAGGTTTATCGCATTCAAAAAGAACGCTTCTTTCCTATGCCGGATTACGACTTCACGCACAGCAATCAGGTGGCTGTTACAGTATATGGCAAAACATTGGATGACAAATACACCTACATTCTCTTCAAGCATCCTGAATTAGACTTGGAAACGGTCTATCTGCTTGATCAGGTCCAGAAAGGACTTGGCAAATTCCTGTCTAAGGAGGCCGTTCAACACTTGCGCAGGCACAGACTTGTGGAAGGTCGTGTAAACAATCTCTATCTTTCTGCTGATGTTGCCCAAAGCATTTCGGAAGAAGCTCAATATATTAAAAACAAGGGCTTTGATGATCAGTATTACCGAGATATGATCATTGATTATCTTCATAGTTTTGGAAGGGCACAGCGCAAAGATATCCGAAAACTGCTATGGGATAAGCTTCCCAATGTGCTGGATGATTCCCAGAAGGAACGCAAAATTTTAACTCTTTTGACAGCCTTAAGGCGTTCAGGTAAAATTACAACCGACTCTGATAACAAGCAAAAATCACATTGGGTCTTGGTTGATTAAATTGTTTGAGCCAGTTTGGGCTGGTTTGAGCTTGGTTCAAGAAAATTTGTGGAATCAAGCGATAAGATTGCGAATTTATATGTGTGGTTCTGATTTTCCCGTTTTTTGTTCAAAAAATGGTTCAAGCTTGGTTTAAGATTGGTTTAAGCGCATGGCTTGTGCCAAGCGTGTTCCTGTGGCAAAGGAGATTCCCGGTAATATGAAAGATAAGCTGGATATTTATCTGGCAAGAAAGCGGAAGTAAGGAAAAGATCCTTGCTGATTATGACTTGAAGAAATCCTCAGGTATGGTATAATGACCGCAGAAGAACCAAAAGAAGGAGGGAGAGTATGGAAAATCTGGCATTGCTCAGCAGCCGGGAAGGCTTCACGGTTTTTCGGTTTGGAAAGCATACGATTCGCTTTCGGGCACCATATTCTCTGGAACGGTATACGGAAATCAAGGAATGGGATAACGGCTATCTTGTTGTTATGGCAAAATATGCCCACAATGAAACACCGGAGGAAGAATATATTGATCTGGTTCCCATTCTAAAGGACTTGTTTTTCGACGAAGCAGCATTTTTGACACCAATCAAAGGAGTGAGGGTTTGCTATGAGTGAAATTGAAAAAATTGCACAAGGCGCAGACTTCATTGTTAATGGCTATTCCTTTCTCTGCGAAAATGGAAAAGTACGCATCCTGAACTTGAATGATACGGCACGAGCCGCGGTGCTGAATAAGGATGGCGATGTGCTGGAGACCAGTATGGATGACATTGAGATCAGCATTGTTCAGGCTTACTGGGAAAAGAATAAGCAGTTTGCAGAGGAATGATATATGCCGAAATATTATGAATTTATGGTTGCCGGTTATTATCTGTATTTTACCTCCCACTGTATTATTGAATGTATGCATGTCCACGCCAGTGATCGAAGGCTCACAGAAGAAGCTTCTGCAAAATTATTTGTCAAACAGAACGGCGATACAGTTGTACAGAATGTGGGTATTTTGACTGACCGGGAGCTGCGGAAAATCCAGAAATTTATTAAGCTGAACTATCAGGAAATGTACCTGAAGTGGTCTGCTTACAGTCAACAGGGTTTTTATGGGGATGACAGAAACTAACCCTCTTTTTCAATAAGAATAGCGGCTTTTCTGCACTCTTACGGACGGAAAAGCCGCTTTCAAAATTTTTGTAACGATTTGGGAATGGGCGAATCTTATATATAGAAGGACGGTGAGAGCGTGGCTGATTTTGAAGTTGTTTTTCTGGAGAACCGGGAGTTGATATTCAAATGTCTCTTGCGGCTGACCAAGGACAGCTCTCTGGCGGAGGAACTGACCCAAGAGACATTTTTCAGAGCCTATATGAATTTTGCCAGCCTGAAAGACCACCAAAAGGTCACCCCGTGGCTTTGTCAAATTGCCAGAAATACATATTTCGCCTGGTACAAAAAAGAAAAGAGGCTGCTGGCTCTGGAGGAAACCGCCTGTATTGGGGAGATAGCCAGCCCGGAGGAGCAGTATCTTCAAAAAGAGCTGTGGGAAATGGCACTGACCCGGCTGGATGCGCTGGAGGAGCCTTATAAAGAGGTGTTTATGCTGGCGGTATTCGGTCAGCTCCCCTTAACGGAAATCAGCAGGAGCTTTGGAAAAAGTGAAAGCTGGGCGAGGGTCACATTTTACCGGGCGAAACAAAAAATAATGGAAGAAATGAGGTAGGCGTATGGATTGTAATGTTATCCGGGATCTGCTCCCGCTGTATATTGACGGTTGCTGCTCAGAAGAAAGCGGCGGGCTGGTAAAAGAGCATCTTGCCCGCTGCCCCGGCTGTAAAAAGGTCTATGACAGCATGACTGCACCTTCTGGTGGCGGCGTTACTGCGGCGGCACCGAAAAAGCTCAGCATCATTGACCACTGGAAAGCATCTGTTTTGCAGTCTGTTTTGCTGTTTGTGTCCTTTGGGATCATCACCGCTGGGGTCATGCTGGAAGCACCAACCTCCCCCGGTGTAGGGGACGGATTTTGGGCTGTTACCCTGATCGTTCCGGCAACCGCATTTTTGCTGTCTCTTGCTAATTGGTATTTTGTAAGGCATTATAAAAACAGAAGGGCGTTTTCGGTCTGCTCCTGCCTTATGACCCTTGGGCTTGGGGCTTGCGGCTATATTTGGGGAGGCTTCCATTACGATCTCGCTCTGTCCATGGAAGGGACAAGACTGGCTCTTTGGGGGCTTAGTCCTGTGCTGACTGTGGGAGTCTGTATCGTTTCCTTGCTTTTATCCGCCAAGTTTGGCGAGCTTTTGGGAAAGGAATAGGCTGGGCTGATGCAAAAGACGATTTTTAGAATAACAGTGGTTTTGCTGTTTGTGCTGCTTTTGCTTCCTTTTGGAATACTGCTGGCATATTGTCTTGGATATACCGTGACCCTTGCCAGACCCCCTGCCTATGGTGTTGTCACTGCCCTCATAGCGGCAGCGGTTAGCGCGTTGTCGATTTTCGGAAAGCAAAAGGCGCAAAATTTTCTTTGTGGGGTGCTGTTTGCTTTTTCTCCGCTCCTTGCTCTGTTCGGTGCTTTGTTCTATTTCATTGAGCAGACTTCCGGTTGGGCGGCAGGCTTCATGTTGATGTGCATGGGTCTTTGCTGCTTCCTGGCGATGCGGCATGGGAAAACTCCGTCGCTGAAGGTGGTGAGCATCGGTTTTCTGGCAGTCCTGCTTGTGCCTGCAGGCTATATTGGCTTCGTGATGTCACTTTTCGGAAATATCGGTCAAGTTACAGTGGTCAGGACACTCCCCTCGCCGGAAAAAACCTACTATGCGGAGGTCATTGACGATGACCAAGGGGCATTGGGAGGAACGACCCTTGTTTGGGTCTATGAATACGGCGAAATAGATCTTGGTATTCTTGAGATCACCAAAAAGCCCCGGAGGATCTACCGTGGCGACTGGGGAGAATATAAGACAATGGAAATCTACTGGGGAAGCGAGGAATGGCTGGTGATCAACGGCAGGCGGTATGGGATACCGTAGAGAATAGATAGACATATAAAAACAGCGGCTTTTCCGTCCGTAAGAGGGCAAAAAGGCCGCTGTTATTCTTTCTCAAATTTAATAATTTCGTCAACCCCGCAGTCCAGAGCATAACACAGGGCATCCAGGGTTTTTGTGCTGATGGCTTCCCCTTTTTTGATCCGGTGCAGGGTGTTTGCCGAGAAGCCTTGTTTGAAAATCAGGTTGTATTCCGTGATCCCCTTCTTGAAAAGTGTCTCATAAAAGGGTTTGTAACTGATCATTTTCATCACCGCATTGATTTTATCATACTTAACCTCTTGACTATACTCAATAAATAGAGTATAATCGGTTTTGAGGTCATCCATACCGGGTGATAAATAAAAAACAGGAGGTAGACCATGGCAATCACCGTAAAGAACTGGATAGGCGATAATCGCCGGGTTGTTGCAGAGCGAGGAATGTTCAAGGTTATTGAGCATCAAAGGGATCTAAGTGTCAGTGCAGGGGCGGCACAAACCGCATATTTTGCCAATGAGATGAATGTAAGACTGCGGCAGGTTGAAATCACTCTTAATGGCACAAAGACCGTAAAAACACAAGCTGGCTCCATGCAAATGATCTTGGGTAATGTGGAAATGGAAACCGGGGTTAAGAATGCGAAAGGTTTTTTGGGCGCAATGGTGAAGGCAGCGGTGACTAACGAAACTGCGGTCAAACCTGTATATTCCGGCAATGGACAGGTTATCTTGGAACCCACATATAAACACATACTGCTCCAAGATGTATCGGAGTGGGGTGCAGGCGGACTGGTGATCGAGGATGGAATGTTCCTCGCAAGCGAAGGCAGTGTTCTCCACAAAGTTGTGGAGAATACACAAAATCTTGGAACTGCCCTTGTCAGCGGGGAGGGTTTCTATAATCTATGCTTCACGGGTGTGGGTGTCGTCGCTCTAGAAAGCTGTGTCCCCAAAGTCGGATCGTAGCCATGT
>JAZNYB010000192.1:0-2185 GCA_045594185.1 Faecousia sp.
GGAAACCCAAACCAAAGGAAGAAAGGATGAACAAAATGACGATTGAATTGGAAAAGACATTGGAAGCGCAGGTCAGCGGCTATGTGGGCAGAGGTGTTCTGTCCGCAAGTGTGGACGAGGAGGGGCGACTGCTTCTGAAAATGACCGATGGGCAGGAGCTGGTTGTAGGCATCATCGCCGTGAAGGTGGATGCTACCTTGTCTCAGCCCGGTCAAGCAGCCGATGCCGCCGAAACCGGGAAGATCAAGACTCTGGCTCTCTATGCTTCACAGCGGGCAGACGATGCCTATCAGCTTGCCAGTGAGGGTGGGGGTACAGCCGGGAAGGATGGCGCAGACGGCGTATCCGCAACCCATAGCTGGAATGGAACTGTCCTGACCATTACCTCCGCAAGCGGCACTTCTTCCGCTGACCTGAAAGGAGAAAAAGGCGATCTCGGTGAAAAGGGCGATCCCGGTGAAAAGGGAGAAACCGGAGCAACAGGCGCAGCCGGAGCGGACGGCAAAGACGGCGTGGACGGCTACACCCCGGTAAAGGGCGTGGATTACTACACCGAAGCGGACAAAGCGGAGATCGTCCGGCTGGTTATTGAATCCCTTGGCGGCAATCCCGTCTTTGGCTATGTGGACGAAAACAATAGCATCGTTGTGTCCGGCAATCTGGCTGCGGGTACATATGCCATTAAATATGAGCTGGAGGACGGCAGCACCGTGGACATCGGAGAGCTGGTTTTGGAGGAATCCGGGTCGGATGAGCCTGTCCAAAGCTACACCAACCAGATTCCCATTTCTGTGGATGCTGACGGCAACCTGTTTGTTGGCACCAATGGGGAAGCGGGATATAAGACCGGATTCAGATTGTCTTTGTCCAGCGGCGGCGAAACCGCGGCGGATGCTTATGAATGTACCGGCTTTATCCCCGTGAATTATGGGGATGTTGTCAGAATTAAAAACATCGACCTTACCAACGAAAACAGCACAAATATTGTCTGCTATGACAGCAGCAAAACTCCCATGAAGGGTACTGCTTCAACCAATGGCAGCTCCTTGTATGCCATCTTTGTTGAAAACGGAACGGAAGAAAACGGCGTGTATACCGCTACCCTGAACGCCGCTACATACGGCTGCTTTGCGGAGGGGCTGGCGTTTATCCGTATCGGCAGTCAGTCCATTACAGAGGAATCCATCCTGACCGTAAACGAAGAAATCATTTGAGGCGGTGATTTTATGGCGTATGTGTACAAGCATTTTATCCCCCAAAATACTGCCCCAAAGAACGCAAAAAGCATTGGAGTCTATGACGGAAGCGGCGAAAAGATGTGTACCATTCCCTTGGGAGGGCTGTCTCCGGTAGCCGGGGAAAAGCTGTATTCCTTCGGTCTGGTGGCGGATACCCATTTGTGGGGCGTTGAGCCGTCATGGAATGCCAATACAAAGTTTGACAACGCTCTGACCCATTTTGAAAACGAAGGCTGCGCGTTCTGCGTTGTTGCGGGAGATCTGACCCAGACCGGGCTTTATCACCGAACCGACGAAAGTGATGCTGCCACCACCTATTTGGATGAAGCGCAGTTTGCCAAATACAAGGAAATCTGCGATGCCCACGCCATTCCTGTTTACGCGCTCATGGGAAACCACGAAAGCTACTACGGTATGACCATATCGGACAATCTGGATCTGATGGAAACCTACACCGGGAAGGGTGTGCTGTTCTATACCGTAGAACAGGGGGACGATCTGTTTATTCTGGTGGGGCAACCCAGTGGCAGTGTGGTTATGAGCGACGAGGATCTTGGGTGGCTGGGGGAAACATTGGAAGCCAACGCCCACCGCAGATGCTTTGTATTCGTCCACTCTTACATGGAGGAGGACAGCGGCGACCCCGGCGACCACCGGGAGAACTCCATTTTTGATTACTGGGGCGAAGGGAATACCACCGCTTTTGTGGAGCTGCTCCGGCAATACCCCAATGCCATCCTTTTCCACGGTCACTCCCACATGAAATTCCAGTGTCAAGCTCAGGATAAAGCCGCCAACTATACGGAGAAAAACGGCTTCAAGTCGGTGCATATTCCCTCCCTTGGCAGACCAAGAAACATTGACACAACGGCAACGAACCCAACCCCATACGCCGATTCCGAAAGTCAGGGCTACATCGTGGATGTGTACAGAGACTCCATCGTGCT
>JAZNYB010000193.1:0-9207 GCA_045594185.1 Faecousia sp.
CCAAGGAGACCGGCAAGTTCACTCTGGACTCCAAGGCTCCCAAGGATGGCTATCAGGAGTTCCTCATGAATGAGGCTCGTTACAGCCGTCTGACCCGTGAGTTCCCCGAGCGCGCTACCGTCCTGTTCGCCAAGAACGAGGAAGCCGCCAAGGAGCGTTACGAGCATCTGCTGAAGCTGGTGGAGATGTACAAGTAATATCTCCCACGGCTTAAGGTCATAACACAAACTACCCTCCCCTGAGTTTTTCGGGGGAGGGTTTTGAAGTAATAAAATAACTCCGGCAAGGAAGGACAAACCCTCTTTGCCGGAGCTTTTATTCTGTTTAGAGGCTGCTTAGGGGTTTAGCAAAAACACCCCAAACGCCAAATACCCAGCAAACATAAGCCACAACAAATAAGGAATTTGCAGAAGCGCGGCAGCTTTGTCTGTCTCCCAGAAGGTAAGTGTCATCCAGAGAACCAGCACCCACAGAACAAGCAGCACTGCCAGTGCCAGTCCAAAGGCTTGAAGGTTAAAGAAGATGGGCGACCACAGGAAGTTTACCGCCAACTGCACCCAGAAAAGGGTCAGTCCCAATGTCCGATCCTGAGATGCTTCTGCCAAGCTCACCCTTGCTGCCCCGACCCCCATGAGAGCATAAAGAATCGTCCAGACGATGGGAAAGACAATGGCGGGGGGCGTGATGGGAAGCTGCTGAACCGTCTGACTGAAATCCATTTGCGCAGTGCGTGTCAGAAGCCCCGAAAGGATACCAGCCAGCTCTGCCATGCCGATCCAAAAAAGGTAGGTTTTCCATGTTTGTTGTTTCATAAAGCATCACCTGATTCAGCTTATGCCGCTAACAGGAAACTATGTCCAAAAAGACCGCGCCGGTGTTCCCTTCCCTCTGCCGCCATTTCATTATTTTTCAGAAACAATTGACATTTACCCTGATCCATGATAAAATAGCAATCGTTATATAACAACAGCTATATTAAGGAGGTAGATCATGCCGCCTAAGGTTAAGGTTACAAAAGAAGACATCATCAATGCCGCCGTTGATATTGTCCGCAGCAACGGCGCGCAGGCGGTCAACGCAAGAACCATCGCTTTGGCATTGAAATGTTCCACACAGCCGGTATTTTCAAACTACGCAACCATGGAAGCTCTGCGCCTTGCGGTTGTAAAAAGAGCCGATATGATATGCAGTGACTACATCAGGCAGGAGATCGAAGCAGGAAAATATCCCACCTACAAGGCAAGCGGCATGGCTTACATCCGCTTCGCGAAAGAAGAAAAAGAGCTTTTCAAACTACTCTATATGCGTGACCGCTCCGGTGAAACAGTGCCGGAAGAGATGGAACTTACAGATGAAATGGAGATCATCGTTCAAGAAAATACAGGGCTTGATGGTTTGGATGCAAAATTGTTCCATCTGGAGATGTGGGCATATGTCCACGGAATAGCCACAATGTTTGCCACCGGATTTTTGAATCTGGACTGGGAGCTTGTGAGCAAAATGCTTACAGATTCCTATCAGGGACTCCGAAAACAATACGGAATGGAGTGATCAGTTATGGATGCCATAAGAACAGAAGGCTTAACCAAAAAATACAAAGATGTTGTTGCGGTGGATGGGCTTAGTCTTTCCGTACGCAAGGGAGAATTATTTTCTCTGCTGGGTGTCAATGGCGCGGGAAAAACAACCACCATCAAAATGCTGTCATGCCTGACACAGCCCACAAGCGGAGATGCTTTTCTGAACGGAAAAAGCATTTGCCGGGATACCGCAGCCGTAAAGAGCATCATAGGAGTTTCTCCTCAAGAAACGGCGGTTGCACCCGGACTGTCGGTGCGGGAAAATCTGGAGCTTATGTGTGGTGTTCACGGATTTTCAAAGGACAAGCAAAACAGGAAAATTGCGGAACTAACCGGGCTGCTGGGGTTGGAAGCCGTACTGAAGAAAAAGGCAGGCAAGCTTTCCGGCGGCTGGCAGCGCAGGCTGAGCATTGCAATGGCTCTGATCAGTGAACCTGAGATATTGTTCCTTGATGAGCCTACTTTGGGACTGGATGTTCTCGCACGCAGTGACTTATGGGATCTGATCCGTTCTTTGAAAGGAAAGATCACCATCATTCTGACCACACATTATATGGAAGAAGCAGAGGCACTGTCTGACCGCATTGCCATTATGAAAGACGGCAAACTCCTGATTTGCGATACTGCGGCTCAGATCAAGAAAGCAGCGGGAACGGAAAACTTTGAGCAAGCCTTTGTTCGTATCGTCAAGGGGGTGCTGCAATGAAAATGCTCACATTCGCCAAGAGAAACGCAAAAGAAATTCTCAGAGATCCCTTGACGCTATTCTTTGGACTGGGGTTTCCCCTTGTTCTGATTGTATTATTAAGCGCAATACAGGCAAATATCCCTGTGGCGTTGTTTGAAATACAGCACTTGACCCCGGGTGTTACAGTTTTCGGACTGGCGTTTATGACCCTGTTTTCCGCAACGCTGATCGCCAAAGACAGAAGCAGCTCCCTGCTCCAGAGATTATATACCACTCCGCTGACTCCAACGGATTTCATTCTCGGTTATACCTTGCCCATTATCCCCATTGCCGTGGCACAATGCGTTATTTGCTATATTGCCGCACTCATTTTGGGTCTGGATTTTACCATTGGGATTCTTTATTCGGTTCTGTTCATTCTCCCTGTCTCCATCGTGTACATCGCTTTGGGGCTTCTTTGCGGAAGTGTGTTTACCGACAAGCAGGTTGGCGGCATCTGCGGCGCGCTGCTGACCAATCTTTCGTCGTGGCTCTCCGGCATTTGGTTTGACCTTGACCTCGTAGGAGGCGCATTTCGGAAAATCGCCTACGCACTGCCCTTCGTTCACGCCGTAGAAATGCAGCGGGCTGTGCTGGCAGGAGATATTACAGGCATTTTCCCTCATGTATGGTGGGTACTGGGATATGCCGCGGCTCTGCTCATTTTGGCGGTACTGCTTTTCCTGCGGCAAATGAAAAAGCAGTAAAAACCAATAACCGGAAGGTATTTTACGCCTTCCGGTTAAATCTATCTGTTTTTGCCCGACCGCAGTAACAAAAGTAGCCATTCGATTAGTTCAGCCTGCCGGAAGAAGGGGTGGGAGACTCCGGAGCAGACTCCATGCCGGCTGTAACAGTCACCCCCTGGGTATGGGTTTTTGGCACAGGAACCACCAGAAGCCAGTTTGCCATATCCGCTGTGGCATACTCCGGCATGGAAACACTGATGGATACCAAGAGCTTCCCTTCCTCCTTCACCAGCTCTGCGGAATGCTGCACCGAGCCGGAATTGGTGACTCTGGGAATGACAACAAGATCATACCCTTCAAAGAATGTCTCATCATAAACGATACATTTCTCCCGGAATATCTGAGAATTTACCTCCTGCAGAAGTTTTTCCAAAGAATCCCCATGAGTGATATGCACCATGGACAAAGCTCTGTCATCCCCTGCCCCGGGGTGGTATTTTGAGATCAGATGCTCCAGCTTCTCCCGGCTGATATCCTGCACCCGGATGGACTGAAATTCCGTATTGCCCACCATTGAGGGAAGGGTGATCTCCTCCATGGGTCGGGGCTCGCTTTCACTTGGGTCAGACTCGTAAACCGCCAGTGCTTCTCCCAGCTTATCCATCGTTTCCTCAGGGGGAATATAGGTTTCCTCCAGCACTTTGGAATCCGCTCCCAATTCCTGCATTTCCCCCAAGGCGGTTTCCCCGGCGCAGGCTGTCATTGTAAGAATCAAAGCGGCGCACAGGCACAGTGTCAAAAAGGCTTTCCAATTCTTCATTGTAGATTCCTCCGTTCCGGGCGGTTTTCCGTCCCTTTGCTTCTAAAGACGGAAAAATTTTCCTGAAGTTTCTCCCCCAGTCCTTTTCTTTGTTCATTGTGGCACACTCCATGCTTTTCCGCATAAACTGTACCGATTTGGAAAGGAGTGGATACCATGTGTGCAATTGCCGGTATCATTGGCAATTTGGAGGTCAGCCCGGAGCTTGTGAAGAAAATGCTTCTGACCATGAATCGCCGAGGCCCTGACGCAAAAGGGACGATACAGCTTCCCGGTGCCGCACTGCTTCACGCCCGGCTGTGTGTTATCGACCCGGAGGGCGGCAGACAGCCCATGAGCCTTTTCTGGACAAATGTACATTACCACCTTGTATACAACGGCGAGCTGTATAACACCCCTGAGCTTCGCCAGCTTCTTTTGGCGGAGGGTCACAGCTTCCACGGACATTCCGATACGGAGGTTTTGCTTCACGCCTACGCGCAATGGGGAGAGGGGTGTCTTTCCCGGATTCGGGGCATTTTCGCCTTTGCGGTATGGGAGGAAGAAGCAAACAGACTGTTTTTGGCACGAGATCCCATCGGTGTAAAGCCTCTGTTTTATAGTGAAACCAACCACGGACTGCTTTTTGCCTCGGAGATCAAGACCTTACTTGCCCATCCGGCAGTCCCCCCCAGAGTGGATGCCCAAGGGGTGGCGGAGGTCATGCTGCTGGGTCCCGGCAGAACACCGGGCTGCGGTGTATTCCAAAACATTCAGGAAATGGAGCCGGGCTGCTGTGGTTTTTGGGAAAAGGGCAAGCTCCGCACCCGGCGTTACTGGTGTTTGGAGGATCAGGAACACAGGGACACTCTGCCCCAGACCTTAGAGCGGGTGCGTACACTGGTGATCGATGCCATTGAGGGACAGCTAATCTCCGATGTTCCTGTCTGCACCTTCCTGTCCGGCGGTTTGGATTCCAGTCTGATTTCCTCCGTTGCCGCCCGGTATATGAAGGCAAGAGGGGAACGGCTCACCACCTTCTCCGTGGACTACCGGGGAAACGACCGCTACTTTACCCCCGGCAAATTTCAGCCCAACAGTGACCCCGCTTACATTTCCATGATGACTGATTTCTTAGGCTCCGATCACCACTGGGTTGTTTTAGACACCGAAGAACTTACCGATGCCCTCAACGAAGCTGTGGAAGCCAGAGATCTTCCCGGCATGGCGGATGTGGATGCCTCTCTCCTCCTTCTTTGCCGCGCCATGAAGCCCTACGCCACCGTTGCTCTTTCCGGGGAATGTGCCGATGAGATCTTCGGCAGCTACCCATGGTATCGTGACCCGGAGGTGAGGGCGCAGGAGGGCTTCCCTTGGGCGCAGTCAACCTTGTGGCGGGCAGGCTTTCTCACCCCGGCGTATCGCTCCTGCCTTGACCCGGAAGAATACATCCACAGCCGCTATGCCGCCACCTGCATGGAAAGTCACACCCTTGCCGGTTGTTCCCCGGCAGAAAAACGGATGAAAGAAATGGTCAACCTGAATTTCCGCTGGTTCATGCAGACACTTCTGGACAGAAAAGACCGCATGAGTATGTGGTCCGGACTGGAGGTGAGAGTTCCTTTCTGTGATATTCGCATTGCGGAATATCTCTACAGTGTTCCATGGAGCATGAAGGAGCTGGACGGCTTTGAAAAGGGACTTTTGCGAAGGGCAATGGAGGGACTGCTGCCCCAGGAGGTTCTTTGGCGCAAAAAAAGTCCCTATCCAAAGACCCACAACCCCGCCTATTTGGATGCGGTTTCCCGGAAGCTGCAAGTCCTTTTGGATGAGGGTACAGCTCCCCTTTTGCAAATTGCCCGCAAAGATGCTCTGCAAAAGCTATTGACCGCTCAATATCCGTGGCCTTGGTACGGTCAGCTTATGAACACAGCACAAACCATCGCCTATATGCTTCAGATCAATCATTGGCTGGAGGCTTATAAAATAGAGCTGGTATAAACGGCAAAAAACGGTGCTGCCCCCAAAAGGATAGCACCGTCTTTTTTACTTCAGGCTTCCAGATCCCGCACCTTGGTTTCTTTTCCGAAATACGCCTTGATATAATCTCCAAAGGCAACCAAAAGAACCAAACAGCACACACATACCAAAGCGATCACTGCTTTCTCCGGCATATCCGGGATCAGTACCATAAGGATCATGGACACAAACAGCACCGCTGTACTGACTTTTCCGCTCATAAGCGCGCCGTCCAGCATTTTACCCTTGCGGTAGTTGATGATACCCATGGTCAGCATAAAGCTCTCTTTCACAAAAAACAGCCCCAGCACGATCCACAAAAGCACATTCCGCAAGGCAAGGCAAAGAAGGATCGTAAACTGCGTCATCTTGTCCGCAAAGGGATCCAGAGCAATGCCAAGGCGGGTGATCATATTAAATTTTCTGGCGATTTTGCCGTCGATCAAATCCGTAAAGCAGGAAACCGCCAAAATACCTCCCGCTACCCAATAATCCGCCGCCTTTTCCGCTTTCAGGAATAAAACGGTATACACCGGGATCAGCAGCAGGCGAAAAATACTTAAAAGGTTGGGTATGCTGGTTATTTCCTTTTTCCAATTTTGCATTGAAAAGTACGCTCCTTAAACTCTGCCAGAGAATCTGCCAACGCAAGTTATAGTAACACTGAAAAAAGAGGTTGTCAACCGTCCATGGGAATTTTTAACCATATCTTAACAAAAGAGCTTATCCCTGTTTCAGCAAGCTGTGAATTTCAGGCATCCACTGAGAAATGGGAATTTGCTGCGGACACTGCCCTTCGCAAGCCTTGCAGCCCACACAGGCATCTGCCAATGCGCCCTCTTTTCCCGCTTCCCGGTAGTATTTCCGTCCCATAAACAGTTCCATGGACACACGGCATTTGTTGTAGGCGGTGAAAATCTGCGGAATGGCGATCCCCTGAGGACAAACAGAGCAATAATTGCAGCCGGTGCATGGAATTTCCGCAAAGGAGCGAAGCATGGCTTCCGCCTTTTCCAAAAGCTCTCCGTCCTCTTTTTCCAGCATATGTACCCTGGCTTTTTCCGCAAACGCCACATTCTGCCGCACCTGCTCCATGGTACTCATGCCGGAAAGAAGCAGGGACACCTCCGGACGATCCCACAGAAAATCCAGTGCCAGCTCCACCGGGTCTTTGTCCCGCTGCCGGAATATGTCTTCCACCCGCTCCGGCAGTCTTGCCAAATATCCGCCCCGGAGGGGTTCCATAATGATGACACCCAGACCCTTTGAAGCGGCATACTCCAACCCTTCAAGCCCCGCCTGATGGGTTTTGTCCACATAGTTTAGCTGGATCTGGCAGAAATCCCATTCATCCCAGTAATCCACAATTTCCTTAAACAGTTTCAGATCGTCATGGAAGGAAAAGCCAATATGGCGCACTCTGCCATCTTTTTTGGCTTGCAAAAGCTGCTCCATCAGTCCATTGGGCAAAATGGTCTTTTCCCAACGCTCTCTGCCCACGGCGTGGAGCATATAGAAGTCAATGTGGTCGGTCTGGAGCTTCTCTAACTGCTCTGTCAGCACCGTATTCAGGTCAGCTCCGTCCTCCATTTTCCAGACGGGATATTTGGTGGCAAGGCTGACCTTCTCCCGGTAACCATCCCGCAGGGCAAGCCCCGTGACAATCTCGCTTTCGCCCCCGTGATAAGGATATGCTGTATCCACATAGTTTACCCCATGATCTATCGCCCAGCGGATCATGGCAATGGCTTCGGGTCTGTCAATTTTTCCGTCCTTTTCCGGCAGGCGCATGGTGCCAAACCCCAAAGGGGAAACAGCGACACCTGTATTGCCCATTTTTCTCATTTCCATAGGGATACCTCCTGCGTTTTTTCTTATTATACCACACCCCATCCCCCTTGGCAAGAAAGGAGTTTTTGCATTTTTCGAGCTGGCATTATAATTTATTATGATTTTGGCACTTTTCTTATGGTCACATAAGGCTATAATAGACACAGCTTTTGAATATTTTGGAGGTTTCCTATGGAATACAAGCGCATTTTGACGATTCAGGACATATCCTGCGTGGGTCAGTGTTCTCTCACAGTGGCTCTGCCCATTCTCTCTGCCTGCGGACACGAGACTTCAATTTTACCTTCCGCTGTCCTGTCCACCCACACTTACGGTTTTCAGGATTTCACAGTCCGGGACATCAGTGGCGATATGCCTGCCATCCGTCAGCACTGGGAAAAAGAGCAAATCACCTTTGATGCCATTTACACCGGCTATTTGGGCAGCCAAAAGCAGATGGATTATGTGGCAGACATTTTCCGCTCCCGGAAGGGTGAATCCGGAAAGATCATCGTTGACCCCGCCATGGGCGACCACGGCAAGCTGTACTTTGGCTTTGATCTGCCCTATGCCAAGGCCATGGCGAAGCTGTGCGCAGAGGCGGACATTATCCTTCCCAATGTGACGGAAGCCTGCTTTATGACCGATCACCCCTATCAGGAAGAATACGACTGGGGCTATATCTATGAGCTTCTGGCAAAGCTTCATGATTTGGGCTGCCCCTGCGTTGTTCTTACCGGCATCGGCTTTGAACCGGGAAAAACCGGAGTATTGGTAAGTCATGGCGGCAGGATCGAGTATTATGCCCACAAAAAGCTGTCCCAGAGCTACCACGGCACTGGAGATATATTCTCCTCCGCCTTTGTGGGAAGCCTCATGCAGGGAAAGCGTCTCATAGAAGCCGCAAAGATCGCCGCGGACTTCACCGTTCGAGCCATCGCCGCTACCATAGGAGATGACAAGCACTGGTACGGTGTAAAGTTTGAGACAGTGCTGGGAAGCCTGATTGCGGATCTGAGCAAATAAGCAAACATCAAAGGCAGTCAGAAATGGCTGCCTTTTTTCAAATTCTCCTTGTATCATCACTCATTCTGGACTATAATAGAGCAAATGATACCCATTTCGAGGTGATATAAATGATCCTTGCCATAATCGGCGGCGGTGCTTCTGGCATGATGGCTGCCATTGCCGCTTCTCAGAACCCAGACTGTGAAGTCCATATTTTTGAACGGCAGAACCGGGTTGGCAGAAAGCTTCTGGCTACGGGCAACGGTCGGTGCAACCTGTCCAATGCCCATGCCGCCCCCCATGCCTACCATGGGGCTCAGCCGGATTTTGTGATCCCCGCTTTGCAGCGGCTTGGTTTTGATGACACCATGGAATTGTTCCGCAGGCTGGGGCTTTATACGGTGCAGGAGTCTTCCGGGAAGGTCTATCCCTGGTCAGACCAGGCCGGAAGCGTTGTAGATGTGCTGCGCTTCGCTCTGGAAAAGCCCAACATTAACCTCCATACCGGCTGGGAGATCGCAAAGGTGAAGAAAACTGATTCCGGCTTCCGTCTGG
>JAZNYB010000194.1:0-9106 GCA_045594185.1 Faecousia sp.
ACCATTAACCAAATACAATGAGGGCATAACTGCCATGACGCCGCATAAGGATATATTGCGTGAAAGAGCCGGTATTACCAATCTGATTCCCCAAAAGGGAGAGTTTTTGCCACATGGGATATGATCCATGCTTTTTCACGACTGCTGAAATAGGAGTGAATGGCAATGGCAAAGAGGTTTCTTTGTGTTTTATTGGTGCTGGCAATGCTTTTGGGGGGCTGCTCCTTAAACGGCGGCTCTGCCATGGAGGAGGCTCTGGCTTTTCGGGCGAAGGTGTTAAGTGCCGGGGGCTGCTCCTTTTTGGCTGAGGTCACGGCTGATTACGGGGAGGAGGTCTATACCTTTTCTCTCTCCTGTGACACGGATGGAGACGGCAATCTGTCTTTTACCGTCACCGCGCCGGATTCCATTTCCGGCATTACCGGAACTGTCTCCGGGGATACAGGGAATCTCACCTTCGACGACAAGGTTCTCGCCTTTGACCCCATGGCAGAGGGGCAGATCTCTCCCGCAGCCGCCGCTCATACTGCTGCCCAAAGCTGGCGCACCGGATACATCGCCACCTGCGGCAGGGAAAACGGTCAGCTTGTCCTTTCCGTGGAGACTTCTTTTCAAGAAGAACCTCTGGCAGTAGATACCTGGATCGACGAAGAAAAAGGGGTACCCCTTTTCTCGGAAATATGTTATAATGGTCGAAAGCTCCTTTCCGTAGCCTTTACGGACTTTAAGTTTAGCAGCAAGGCGGAATAAAAATGAAATTACTGAAGCGAACCTGGGCAGATGTGTCCCTGGACAATTTAAGTCATAACTATCATGTTTTGCGGCAGAGCGTTCCCTCCGGCTGTCGTTTTCTGGGCGTGGTCAAAGCGGATGCCTATGGTCACGGCGCTGTTCCCATCAGCCGGCATTTGGAGGATCTGGGGGCGGAGTATCTTGCGGTGTCCAATCTGGAGGAAGCGATCCAGCTTCGCCGGGACGGTTTGCGCCTGCCTGTTTTGATTTTGGGCTATACCCCTCCTGCATATGGGGAGGATATGGCAGACTTAGGCATCCGGCAGGAGGTTCACAGTCTGGAATATGCCCAAGCTCTGGAAGAAAGGCTTTCCGGCACGAATAAAAGGCTCTTTGTCCATCTGAAGCTGGATACCGGCATGACCCGGCTGGGCTTTTTGTGTCAGGGGGGAGAGTCTGTTTTACAGGAGCTTTTGGCAGTCATGGAGCTGCCCCATTTGGCGGTGGAGGGGATGTTTACCCACTTCCCCGCTTCTGATTCTCCCGCTCCGGAGGATATGGAATTTACCCGGCAGCAGTACAAGCTGTTTTGCTCCTATATCGAAGCATTGCAGGCAAAAAAACTGCGCCCGGAAATCTGCCACTGCTGCAACAGCGGCGCGACCATCCTGCACCCGGAATTTGCGCTGGACATGATTCGTCCCGGTGTTGCCACCTACGGCATCGCCCCCTCCCCTTTGCTGGCGGGGCGGCTGGACTTAAAACCCATCCTCACCTTAAACAGCACCATTTCCCAGATCCGGACTTATCCGGCAGGTGTTAGTGTCAGCTATGGCAGAAGCTATGTAACCCCCAGAGAGCAGACCCTCGCCGTTGTTCCCATTGGGTATGCGGACGGACTTCCCCGGCGGCTGTCCGGGCAAACGGAATTTTTGCTCCATGGGGTAAGAGTGCCGGTGGTGGGGCGCATTTGTATGGATATGTGCATGGTGGATGTGAGCAATGTTCCTCAGGCGAAGGTGGGCGACAGTGTGATCGTTATGGGGACAGGCAGGGATGGCGCAAGAAGCATCTGCGGTGTTGCCGCCCAGATCGACACCATTCCCTATGAAATTCTCTGCGGCATTAACAAGCGTATCCCCCGGATGTACCACCAAGGGGAAAAGCTGACGGAAATTTTGCAGTATATCGTGTAAAGCGTACGACAAACCAAAATTTGGAACTTTCCCCCGGCAGTCGCATTTTGTCACTCTCCGGCATAGGATATTTCCCGGAGTAAATGGGGTATAAACCCAGGAAACTCGTGGGAGAATAAGGTCATCACCGCATTACATACAAAGGCGTGATGCGGCAACGACTTTCTCACGGAGCGTGAAGCCTTATGGATTCCAGTGTCAAACGAGGGGATATTTTCTACGCGGATCTCAGCCCAGTGGTGGGCAGTGAGCAGGGAGGGACTCGCCCGGTGCTGATCGTCCAGAACGACATCGGCAACAAACATTCCCCCACGGTCATCGCCGCCGCCATAACCAGCCAAACAGGGAAAGCACGGCTTCCCACCCACATCAATATCACAGGCAGTACCGTTGGTCTAACCAAGGATTCCGTGATTCTGCTGGAGCAGATCCGAACCATCGACAAACGCCGCCTGCGGGAGCATATGGGACATCTGGATGCCCAGCAAATGGGACTGGTGGATGCCGCCATTGCCGTCAGCTTCGGCTTGCAAAGCTATTGACCCTCATAAAAAGAGCCTTCCCCGCATATATATGGCGGGGGAGGTGTTTTATTATGAATTTGGAAGGAATCCAGACTGTCTACAGGGCAGATACCCCTGTTGGACAGTGTGATTTTGTGTCTCAGGGGCTTTATTGGAAAATGTGCTGCACCATCCGGGAAGGGTGGGAGGGGGTCAGCCGGCTGGTTTTGTTTTCCGAAAAAGAGCCCGTAAGCCTGGGGATTCCCATTCCTCAGGGAGCGGTTTTGATGCTGGAACGGCAGATCCCCCGGAAAAGCCTGCCGGAAGAAGGAGGGTTTTATCTGGAATTGCTGCCTGCGGATGCCCCTCTTTTGTCTCGGCGGGGTAAGACGGAGGAAGCACCCCCGGAGCTGCCCATGGAAGAACCGCTCCCGGAAGCAGTCCCGGAGGAGCTGCCCGGGGAAGAACCCTTGTCGGAGGAATCCCCTGCCACAGAGCTGCCCCCGGAAGCTGCCTCGGAGGAAATACCCATGGAAGAACCTTTCCCGGAAGCTGCCCCGGAGCAAGCTCCCTTAGGAAACCCTCTCCCGGAGGGGATCTCCCTTCGCCCCGGGGATAAGCTGCCACCTTTGGAAAATTGGCAGGATTTTCGGGTCAAGCCTGACGGAAGGGGTGGGCTTCTTCTGTTTTGCCGGTCACAGGGCTGATGCTTAAAAATTTTTTAGAAATTTTCCAATAATACTGGTACTTTTTGTCGAAATGTGGTAACATGGAAGCATCTGTAATATAAGGGGTGTCTTTCCATGAAGCGTATTATATCTCTCCTGTTAGCATTGGTATTGCTGTTGACCATTTTCCCCGCAATGCCTTCCGCCAAAGCCGCCGAAGCGGGCAAGCTCATTGCCATTACCTTTGACGATGGCCCTTCCAAGGCTTATACTCCCAAGCTGCTGGACGGTCTGGCAAAGCGGGGTGTCCATGTGACCTTCTTTATGGTGGGTCGCTCGGCGTACAGCTATCCGGAGATCGTGGAAAGAGCTTATCAGGAGGGTCACCAGATCGCCAACCACACCTACAGCCACCCGGAGCTGACCGCTTTGACCAACAGCGAGGTCACCAGTCAGGTCACCAAGACCACCAACGCCCTGAATCAAGCCTGCGGCAAGGGAACAAAATATTTCTTCCGCGCTCCCTATGGCAGCACCAATGAGCGGGTGCGCTCTCTCATCGGGATGCCCCTGATCTATTGGAGTGTGGATACGCTGGACTGGAAGTACCGCAACGCCACCACCGTCAAAAACAACATCGTCAACAACGCCCATGACGGCGGCATCATCCTCCTGCACGACATCCATTCCACCACCATTGACGGCGCTTTGGCTGCCATCGACATCCTTCTTGAGCAGGGCTACGAGCTGGTTACTGTGACCGAGCTGTTTCGCCGCCGGGGTGTCACCGCCTATAACGGATCTTCCTATTCCAAGGTCAAGCCCAACGGCGTGGATCACGGAAATATCACAGAGCCTGAAATTATCGCCACCCCCAAGGGTCGTTATCTGGAAGTGACCATGACTGCCCCGGCGGGCGCGGAGATCTACTACAGTCTGGACGGCTCTGCCATCAATCAGGAAAGCAAAAAGTATACCGGGCCATTGACACTGACTCCCCCCTGCACCCTGAAAGCCGTTGCCGCCTATAATCTCAACGGCGACCGCAGCAAGACTGTAGAGGTTTCTCTTACTACTCCGGTAGCTGCCGCCCCTGACTTTGTTATTACAGGCAATAAGCTGACAATCACCGGCGAGTCCGTGGATATGCAGCTTTTCTATACCCTCAACGGCACGGTTCCCACGGAAAGCTCTGCTGTGTTTACCAAGCCTGTGGAGCTGCAGCCCAACACAATCGTTCGTGCCATTGCCGGCGGTCCGGGATACAGCCCCAGCGAGGTGACCAGTGCCTACTACTCCAGACGGGGCAACTTCTTCCGGGATGTGTTCCCCAACAACTGGTTCTGCGAAGCCGTTGACCAGGTCGTTTCCGCGGGGTATATGAACGGCGTGGGCAATTATACCTTCGATCCCAAGGGTTCTCTCACCAGAGGGCAGCTTGTGACCCTGCTGTACCGCTATGCACAGGCAGAGGTCACCCAGGAGCAGCGGGATGCTGTTTCCTTTACGGATCTGTCCAAGCGGGCATATTACTACGACCCCGTTTGTTGGGCTTATACAAACGGTATTGTGGACGGTTATACGGACAATACCTTCCGCCCTGACCGCCCTGTGACCAGAGAGGAAATGTGCAAGATTTTGACCACATTCCTGACTTTCCGGGGAAAGCTTCTGTCCGGGGACGGAGATCTGGCGCGGCAGTATGCGGACTTTGACCAGATCCACGCATGGGCAGTTCCCTATGTGGAAGCCATGACCGCGGCGGGGCTGTTCAAGGGTGATTCCAGCGGTCGCTTCCTTCCCAGAGCCGGTGGGGAAAGGGCGCAGGCGGCTACGGTGCTGGTGCGCCTGTCCGAGCTGGAGCCCAATCTCCCGGACATCCCCGAACCCACAGAGCCGGAGCCTACGGAGGAGCCTACGGAGATAACAGAGCCTACGGAGGAGCCTACGGAGATAACAGAGCCTACAGAAGAACCCACGGAGGGAACAGAGCCTACGGAGGAAACGGAACCCACAGAAGAACCCACGGAGGGAACAGAACCTACGGAGGAGCCCACGGAGGGAACAGAGCCTACGGAGGAGCCCACGGAAGAACCCAGCGAAGAACCTACAGAAACATAATTTTCAGGCAGGAGTCCTTTTGGGGATTCCTGCCTTTTGTAAGTACCGGTGTATTTTATTCATGGGGTGGTTGCGTTATTTTTTCTTTACTGTCAAATTCGTAGGTTTTGCCCAAATTGGCGGATATAGGAGCATCCGGTATTTCCGGCAACAGCTCCAAACTGAGGAAATGCCCCAGCAATTCCTTGGTAAGATACTCCCTGGTGACATATATTTCCTCATCGGGGGATTTGGGCGCATAATACTGGCAGGAGGGCGCATCCGGTTTTTTGGTTTTTGGCTTGGCATAGGTACAGTGACCGCAATAAATACGGCAGAGTTTACCGCTGTTTAATATGTAATGCCGGAGATAGTGGGTACAGTTTTCGCAGGTTTGCATATTCAAATCACCTCGGAGACAATATAGCACAGAAAAGTACGACTTGTTGAATTTTAACCTGTTTCAGGTTAAGTATTTATCAAAACCGGGGATGCCCGATCGTGAGCGTGTTGTTCAAAAAAAGAGACTGTACCCAGACGGCACAGTCTCCATGTAAAATTGCTTCTTAGAAATCTTACTTCCCGGACTTGGGGCGGTATTTTATCATTCCGGACACGGCATACCGGGCAAGATACCAACTGCTTTCCACCAGAGAAAGCCCCAGGAAGGAGCGGTAAATACGCCACCGCCGCTTTGCGCTGTTGACCTTGTTGGATGCCCGACCGCCGGAATGTACCCGGTAATCCACCAAAACCTCCTGATGCCCCACAGCCTTTTTCCCCGCCTTCAGCATATCCAGCCACAGCGCGAAATCCTCGTGATAGAAGTCTGTGGGGAAGCGGTATTCACCCACCGCCTTTCCGGAAAGCATGACAGTGGAACAGCCGATCACATTTTTTGCAAGGAGCTTTTTAAGGCTGGTTGCCGGTGGAACGATGAAATCCTCACACTTCCTGTTTCCATGCTCGTCAATAATGGCATAGGAGCAATACACAATGTCACCGTTCTCTTTTTTCGCGAGAGCAAGCTGCTTTTCCAGCTTTTCCGGACGCCAGATATCGTCGCTGTCCAGAAGTGCCACATAATCTCCCCGGCACAAGTCCAGCCCTCTGTTCCGTGTCCTGGCAACTCCCATGTTTTTCTCGTTACATAAAAGACGGACACGGCTGTCCTGCGCCGCCATTTTTTCCACGATTTGCTTTGTGCCGTCCCGGGAGCAGTCGTCCAAAACCAGCAGCTCCCAATTTTTGTGGGTCTGGGTCTGCACGGAACGAATTGCCGCTTCGATATACATTTCCGCGTTATACGCAGGCATCACAATGGATACCAAGGGAACACCATGCTCTGTCATAATATGCCTCCCCCTGAAAATAGGATCTGTCTGTATTTTACAGGATGAAGGACATAATGTCAAACCATAATTGGGCGTGCCGGGACGATCTCCGGCGGTATCCGCTTTTGCTTTTCCTTGACTTTGGGGGTAATTCTTGTTATGCTATGCTTAGAAAAATATCGGTTTTATGGGGCGTATTTGCACCAAAGGAGGAACAATGTTGAAAAAAGCTGATAAAAAACCGGCTGTGCGGATGCTGATCTCCGCAGGCTGCCTGCTGGTCATTCTGGCAATTTTTCTGGGTCTGTATTTCTATGCCCACAAGGATGACGAACCTCCTCAGGAGGCAGTCGCCTATTCGGAATACGAGTTTGCCACGGTAACGGAGATCCTCGCCGATAGCTGCGAGCCGGATGCTGTGGCAGAAGGAGCGAACCGGGGGCAGCAGACCCTTTTGGCAGAGGTCAAAACCGGTCGCTATAAGGGCGAGACACTTCTGGTGTACAACTCCGTCGGCCCGATCTACGGCGAGCAGGCGGAGGTTGGGGACAGCGTTTGTCTCATCATCTCCACCTACGAAAACGGCGACCACATGGCAACGGTTTATGAATACAACCGCAGTACCCCCATTTACATCATTCTGGCACTGTTCATTCTGGTGACCGTTGCCATTGGCGGCAAGACCGGAGCGAAGTCCATTTTTGGTCTGGGGCTGACGGTGATCGTCCTGCTGACCATTTTGATCCCCCTTTTGATGAAGGGCTGGCCTGTGATCTTCACCACCTTCCTCCTGTGCGCTTTGGTGGCGATGGCTTGCTTTATCATTTTGGGCGGCGTGAACAAAAAGATCATCTGCGCCTGTCTGGGAACGGTTGCGGGCATGGCTCTTGCAATGCTTTTTGGCATTCTGGCGCAGAAGCTGGTTCACCTGGACGGTATGCGGGCGGCTGACGCGGAGGCTCTTTTGCAGCTTCGCCAGACCGGAACGCCCATTGGCATCCGGGGACTTCTGGTGGCAGGCGTGATCATCTCCGCTTTCGGCGCGGTGATGGATGTGGCAATGTCCATTTCCTCTGCCATGGCAGAATTGAAGGCAGTCAATCCCGAGCTGACAGCGAAGGATCTGTGGCGTTCCGGCATGAACATCGGCAGAGACATGGTGGGCACCATGACCAATACTTTGATCCTTGCCTTCCTGGGCAGCGGCTTTGTGGAGATCATTTATCTGCATTCTCTGGGTCTGAGCTACAATCAGCTCATGTCCTCCAGCTATATGGGCATCGAGGTGGTCAGCGGCGTTTCCAGTGCCATTGGTGTTATTCTTGCCGTCCCGGTGACAGCCCTGATCTGCTCCGCGCTTTACAGCAAAGGAAAGGCGGGGTAAAAGATGTATCTTCCCATTGGAGGCGACATGGCGGTGCGCACATCCTCCGTGGTGGGGATCTTTGATCTGGACAACACCACCATATCCCGGCATACCCGCCGTTTTCTGGAGCTGGCAGAAAAAGAGGGGCAGGTCATCAGCGTTTGTGAGGACTTACCAAAGGCGTTTGTTGTAACGGCGGAATACGGTATTCCCAAGGTGTACCTTACCCAATTCAGTGCCGCAACTCTGGAAAAGAGACTGGAAGGGAAATGATTGATCCTGACGGATCAGTGAAATTGGCCTTGCGGCGAGTGAAATAGCTTCGGGATGAAATCTTCCCTTCGGTCAGATGAAATGGACCCTACGGGTCGGTTGTGGTGTCTGCCTGGCGGGAGAGGAATTGAAATTATTTTGTTGGGAAACCGGCAAATTCCGATTTATAAGGAAGTTTGCCGATGATGGATTGTAGGGACCGGACATGTCCGGCCCGGCGGCAAACTTTGTAAAACAGCACCATTTGGGGCGAATCCGTACAAATTTACGGTGCCTAACGACCCGGATATATCCGACCCCTACAGAGCACAACGCACCGACAAACCAAAATTTGTAGACCTTCCCGCTATTACAAATCACACCTGAGAGGTATTTTTATGTTATTTGACACCCACGCCCACTTGGATGGGAGACAATTTGATTCCGACCGGGAGGAGCTTCTGAAAAAACTGCCGGAAGCGGGCATCGGGCTTTTGATGAATCCCGGCTGTGATACGGTTTCTTCTCAGTTCGCCTGCCGCTTAGCCAGAGAAAACCACTGGATCTATGCGGCTGTGGGCTCTCACCCCGATGCTTCGGACGACATTGGGGACGAGGTTTTGGAATACTACTACAAGCTGGCGAAGGAAAACCCCAAGGTCAAAGCCATTGGGGAGATCGGGCTGGATTATCATTATGAGGATGTGCCCCGGGAGCAGCAAATCCTCTGTTTCCGCAAGCAAATGGCACTGGCAAAGGAGCTGGACTTGCCGGTCATTATCCACCAGAGAGAAGCCGCCGAGGATACCCTGAAGGTCTTGCAGGAGTTTCCCCAGGTGAAGGGGGTATTCCACTGCTACTCCGGCTCCGGGGAAATGGCAAGGCAGCTCACCGCGCAGGGCTGGTACATTGGCTTTACCGGGGTCATTACCTTCAAAAACGCCCGGAAGCTGGT